>JAGCUO010000024.1 GCA_017962825.1 Lachnospiraceae bacterium
CCCCCCCACTGTCACTAAGAGAAAAAAATGGACATCACATCGGTAGTCAAGAGAAGCCTCGGCTTCATGAAGAGAAACGGAATAAGGGCAGGAATTAACGAGATCTCCGAGAGCTTTTCCATCAGAAAGCTCAGGGGGTCTGATTATGTGCTGCCTACAGAGCGTGATATCGAAGTATTTAAGAAGCTGGCAAAGGATCTGAGCATCAGACCGAAGATCTCGGTTGTTGTCCCTGCATATAATACGGATCCTTTCGGATTCGAGGGGATGCTTGATTCGGTTTTAACCCAGGCATACGATAATCTGGAGCTTATCATTGCGGATGCTTCGGATGATAAAGCAGTTCTTAAGGCAATTTGCGATTCCAAAAAGGATAACAGGATTAAATATCTGATGTTATCGGAAAATAAAGGGATATCAGCAAATACCAACGAAGCCCTGAAAGAAGCCACCGGAGACTACATAGCTCTTTTGGATCATGATGATCTGCTGACTCCCGATGCGTTCCTTAGGATAATTGAAAATATCATTAGTTATAAAAAGAGATGCTCAAAAGAACCTGATGTTATTTATTCTGATGAGGATAAAACGGGATGGGACGGAAAGTCCTTTACAGAGCGGAATTCCAAGCCGGACTTTGATTCCGAACTTTTACTAAATAATAATTACATATGTCATCTAACTGTAATGAAGGCTGATCTTTTGAAGAAGCTTGCCTTCAGACCGGAGCTTGACGGCGCACAGGATTTCGACCTTCTGCTGAGAGCTGTAAGGGAAGGTGCGTCCTTCAGTCATGTTCCACAGATCCTGTATCACTGGAGAACAAGTCCCGGATCCAGTGCATCCAATACCGAAGCGAAACTCTATGCGTATGAAGCGGGGGTAAAGGCACTGACGGATCACGCTCAGGCTCTCGGATATAAGGCGGATGTCTATAATCTCAGAAATGTGGGATATTATGAATTCCGTTACAGCGGAGATATCTTCGAATCCAGAAAGGACTTGGGAGCTGTGGGAGGAAGAGTTGTTTCGGAACCTCATAGGGGTAAAATAACGGGCGGCATCATGGATGCTGAAGGCAATGTACTGTATGAAGGACTGCCCGTAGGTTATACAGGATATTTCCACAGAGCGGTTTGCCAGCAGTCGGCACAGGCACTTGATATAAGATGCATCAGACTCAATCCCGAGCTTTGGGATGAGTTCTATAAAGTAACGGGAGTTAAATACTCGGAGCACAGAACTCCCGGAACCGTATCCATGAGACCTCATGAAAACGGAAGACCGCCTCAGGAGGGAGAGAAGATATTCGATGCAAAGACTCTTCCGGAAGATGCGGATATCAGAAAGATGAGTCTCGAGCTTTCACGAAGGATCAGAGAGCGGGGATACGGAATGCTCTACTATCCGAGCTGGCAGGTAAGGGTACATGAATAAAGTTACTGTTGTTATTCCAAATTATAACGGAGAAAAATATCTGAAGGGATGCCTTGATTCCATCGCCCCTTCTGCTCAGAATGCAGCAATAACGTATGATATTATAGTTGTGGATGATTGTTCTACCGACTCAAGCAGGGAGATAGTAAAGTCCTATCCCAATGTAAGGCTGATCGAGCAGAAAGAAAACGGAGGATTCAGCGCTTCGGTTAATGCCGGTATAAAAGCAAGCGAAACTCCCTATGTACTTCTCCTTAATAATGACACCATAGCTAAGCCCGGATTCGTTCAGAATCTGTATAATGCCATCAAGAAGGATAACAAGTGTTTTTCGGTTTCCGCATCCATGAGAACCTGGGATGACGAGAACATAATAGACAGTGCCGGGGATATTTATTGCGCCCTGGGATGGTCCAGAGCAAGAGGAAGAGGTAAATCCGCAGCCGGATTTTCAAAGAGCTGCAAAGTCTTCTCAACCTGCGCCGGTGCTGCAATATACAGAAAAGAAACATTTGATAGCATAGGTTATTTTGATCCTGTGCACTTTATGTATCTGGAGGATCTGGATGTATGCTGGCGAGCTATGCTGGCGGGATACCATAACACCTATGATTCTAAAGCGATAGTCAAACACTTTGGCAGTGCCTCCACCGGAAGCAAATATAACAGCCGTAAGGTAATTTATTCGGCTTCAAATAACATATATGTTCTTTATAAGAACATGTCGTTGTTACAGCTGTTATTTAACTTTCCACTGCTCCTTGCAGGCTTTACTGTTAAGACTCTTTTCTTTATTAAGAAGGGACTCGGCAGAGATTACCTTAAGGGTCTGGCTCAGGGCTTCGGTAAGTGCTTCAGGCAGGGCAGGGGCAAGCGCTATAAGGGCTTTACACGGATCATTCCCCGGCTTTTTAAGATTGAATTGCTTCTTCTTAAAAATTTGTTTATCTGGTGACGTTGGGGACGCATCATTTTTGTCACCCGGTGACAAAATTGATGCGTCCCCAATGTCACCATATTTAAGAAATATTAAGATAATAAGATTGTCCTTCTCCACCTTTCGCGGTACAATCGTCATTGCATGACTAAAGATACTCAAAATATCAAAAAGCCCGCCGGCATTTCTTCACAGGTCCGTACCAGAAGAAAGATGGCCGTCTTTGTCATAGAGATATTGATCATAATCGCTATGATCGGTGTTTTGTACTATGTTATGAAGCACACCGAGAATGACTATGACAACGGCCCCATTTATGCCGATTCTCAAAACATCGATCCGGCCAGTATCGGAATCTCCGATGCTGTAGTTAAAGCTTCCGAAGAAGGCGGTTCCATGGAGGGATATACCAATATCGCTCTTTTTGGCGTTGATGCCTTAAGCACCAAGGGCTCGGATCTTCTCAAGGGTTACAGAAGCGATACTATCATGATCGCCAGCATTAACAATGCTACGGGCGAGGTGAGTCTGGTATCCGTTTACCGTGACACCTATCTTAATCTCGGAAATGATTCCTATAATAAATGTAATGCAGCCTATGCTAAGGGCGGTGCTACTCAGGCCGTCACAATGCTCAATGCCAATCTTGACCTAAACATTACATATTGGGTCACCGTCAGCTATAAGGCTCTTGCCACCGTTGTGGATGATCTGGGCGGTATCATGATCAATGTGGAGTCCGACGAGATCGACCACCTGAATAACTACCAGTTAGCTGTTGCCCAGGCAATCGGTGTGAGCGAAGATGAGATCGTTCCCGTCAGAGAGACAGGCTACCAGCTCCTCAACGGAATGCAGGTATCCGCCTACTGCAGGATCAGATACACCGCAGGCAATGATTTTGCCAGAACCAAGAGACAGCAGGAAGTTATCAAGGCCATCATGGATGCTGCCAAGGAAAAGGATGCGGCTACACTGACCAATGTTTTTACCCATGTAATGAACTATACATACACCAGTATCGATGAGAAGACCTTCCTTAATATGATCCTTAACATTAAGGATTATAAGATCGTAAGAGAGTGCGGTTTCCCCTCCATGGAGATGATGGGCGCTGCAAACCTTCCCGCAAAGGGAGATTGCGTGGTTCCCGTAAGTCTTGAAGCAAACGTTGTAGAGCTTCACAGGTTCCTTTTTGGGGACGAGCATTATCATGTAAGCACGAATGTCATAACATTTTCGGAAACCATAGCCCTGGATACGGGCAGTTACATGAGATAGACGGAAATTAGCCAAAATTTGACAAACAGAGTATAATAAGGCATCACTTATTTGAAAGAGAGAAAGCATATATGTGCGGAATAGTTGGATATGTAGGCAAAAAACAGGCAGCTCCGATCCTTCTCGACGGACTTGCAAAGCTTGAATACAGAGGATATGACTCGGCTGGACTGGCCGTAAGAGACGGAGAATCCCTTGCTGAGGTAGTTAAGGAAAAAGGAAAACTCAAAGAGCTTTCCGATAAGGTAGACGGCGGAAGAGCCCTTAAGGGTAACTGCGGTATCGGACATACCAGATGGGCTACCCATGGTGCACCCAGCCAGATCAACGCTCATCCCCATGTCAGCGGTAACTGCTCCAGATCCGGATCCGGTACCGTTGAAAGTGATGTTGTTGGTGTTCATAACGGTATCATCGAGAACTATCAGGAGCTGAGGGAAAAGCTTTTAAAGCATGAATATCAGTTCTATTCTGAGACCGATACCGAAGTCGTCATCAAGCTCATTGATTACTACTATAAGAAATATCAGATAGGTCCCGTAGATGCCATCGCCAAGACCATGGTCAGAGTAAGAGGTTCTTACGCCCTCGAGGTAATGTTTAAAGATCACCCCGATGAGATCTGGGTTGCCAGAAAAGAAAGCCCCATGATCATCGGTATCGCTGACGGCGACTGCTATATCGCATCAGATGTTCCCGCAATCCTAAAGTACACCAGACAGGTCTACTATATCGGCAATCTGGAGATGGCAAAGCTTGCAGACGGCAAGGCTACCTTCTACAATCTGGACGGAGATGAGATTCAGAAGGAACTCACCGAGATCAAATGGGATGCCGAGGCTGCCGAGAAGGGCGGATTCGAGCACTTTATGATAAAAGAGATCCACGAGCAGCCCAAGGCTGTAGAGGATACTCTTACCAGCGTGGTTAAGAACGGAAAGATCGATCTTACTGATGTAGGTCTTACCGAAGAAGAGATCAAAAATACTTCACAGATCACCATCGTTGCCTGCGGATCCGCATGGCACGCAGGAATGGTCGGACAGTATGTTATGGAAGATCTTGCAAGGATCCCCGTAAGAGTAGAGCTTGCAAGTGAATTCAGATACAGAAATCCCATCCTTGATAAGAACCAGCTTGTTATCGTAATAAGCCAGTCCGGTGAGACCGCCGATTCACTTGCGGCACTCAGGGAAGCTAAGGCAAACGGCATCAATACCCTTGGAATCGTTAACGTAATGGGTTCATCCATTGCAAGAGAAGCGGACAATGTTTTCTATACCCTTGCAGGTCCCGAGATAAGCGTTGCCACAACCAAGGCATATTCCGCACAGCTCATCGCAATGTACTGCCTTGCAGTTGAATTTGCCAAGGTTCGCGGAACGATCGATGATGAGAAATATAAGAACCTCATCGAAGAGATGATGACCATACCCGATAAGATCGGAAATATTCTCCTCGATAAAGAGAGAATCCAGTGGTTTGCAGCCAAGTATGCAAATGCTCACGATATCTTCTTTATAGGAAGAGGAATCGATTACGCGGTAACTCTCGAAGGAAGCCTCAAGCTCAAGGAGATCAGCTACATCCACTCCGAAGCATACGCTGCAGGTGAGCTTAAGCACGGAACCATTTCCCTTATCGAGGAAGGAACCCTTGTAGTAGGATCCCTCACCCAGCCCGATCTTTATGAGAAGACCATCAGCAACATGGTTGAGTGCAAAGCAAGAGGCGCTTACCTCTTCGGACTTACCTCAGTAGGAAATTACAAGACCGAGGATACATGCGAATTCGTTACATACATTCCGAAGGTAGATCCTCATTTTGCGGCAAGCCTTGCGGTCATTCCTCTTCAGCTCCTGGGATACTACGTATCCGTTGCCAAGGGCCTTGACGTGGATAAGCCCAGAAACCTTGCAAAGTCAGTAACAGTTGAATAATGATATGACAGTGGGGACGTTTCATTTTTGTCACCTGGTGAC
>JAGCUO010000197.1 GCA_017962825.1 Lachnospiraceae bacterium
ACCGGAGGACAAAAATGAAGCGTCCCCACTGTTACGTCCACATTGTCAGCCCGTCATCAATACTTTATAACCGTAAGGTTATTCATATCCAGCTCTTCAACATGTCTTGCAGGCTTTGCAAGAGGCAGTTCCTTTTCGGGTCTGATAAACACAAGCACCTCATTAAGCTCTGCCTTGATGAAATGATCTCCTTTTTCAAGGATTTCGGTATCATAGTCAGAATAACTTCTGAATCTGATCATTCTCATATTCTCGGGGAGATATACATATCTTCCCGTTGCATTCTGCTCATGTACGGGAGCAATCATGATGCTGTCACCCACAAGGAGCTGATCCTCTACCTCTCTGCACCTGTCATCGCTTCTGTAATCAAACCACAGAGGTTTCATGTACATATCATTTTTATCCGCAGCTTCCATGAAAGAAGATGATATATAAGGAATGAGCGCATATCTGAGCTCAACCAGATTTTTGAAATCATCCTTTCTGTTAAAACGGTATAATTCCTGATCCCTTGTTCCGATGGCTGAATGGTTTCTGAAAAGCGGAGTAAAGATCCCAAACTCCACCCATCTCATCATCAGGTCTTCGGTGGTATTTCCTCCGAATCCTCCTATATCGGCACCGGCAAATAAAAATCCGTTCATGCTGAGCGCGGGCATCATCTGGATATTTAAGAGAAGATGACTCCACCTCGCCATATTGTCTCCGGTCCATATGCCTCCGTATCTGTGCATCCCGGTATATGAAGCTCTGGAGAACAGAAGTATCTTCTTATCGGGAGCCAGTCTCTTAAAAGCTTCCGATGCGGATCTGGTCATATTGACGCTGTAGAGATTATGAACTTTGTCATGTCTTACTTTTCGTCCGTCGAGATCATGATAGAAGCTTCTGTAATCTTCAGGATTATTGTCTATCGATCCCAATACATCCTTGAACTCAAAGAATCCCCAGATATCAAGTTCTTTCTTTTCAAGTTCTTTAACATGCCTGAACACTTCGGCAAGGTGATCCTCCGAATAGAAGATGGCAGGCTCGTTCATATCATTCCAAAAGCCTTCCAGTCCTGCATCCAGAAATACCCTGTAATTATCACCGAACCATTTTCTTACATCGGAATTCAGGAAATCCGGGAAATGAACCTTGCCGGGCCATACGGCTGCCACAAGATCTTTTCCGTCTTCTTTTTTACAATAGTATCCCTTTTCCTTGCCCTCTTCATATATATCGTAACCTTCTTCGATCTTTACTCCGGGATCCACATTGGGAACAAGACGGATACCTTCAGCTTTCATTTCCTTGACGAAATCAGGGAAATTGGGGAATCTTTCGGGATTAATGGTAAAGACTTTGAAATCCTGCATATAATCTATATCCATATAGATCATATCAAGAGGAATACCAAGTTCTTTGTACCTCTTGGCAACTTCCCTTATGTCGTCAGCAGTTTTATATCCCCATCTGCTCTGACCGTAACCGAAGGCCCACATGGGAGGAGTGTAGCTCTTTCCGATGAGTGCTCTGAACTCACTTACGATATCGAGGGGAGTCTCCCCGTCAATTACATAAAAGGTTGTGTCATTAAATTCCGGATGAATGGTCATGACATTCATGTCGGTATATCCGATGTCAAAAGTCACGCTTCCGGGATTGTCTATGAACACACCAAAACAATCCTTACCGTCATCAACAATAAGGAAGTTCTGTGAAGCATATAATGATGTTTTGTTTTCATCATGGGAAGGGTCGTCAGAATTGTTGCTTACATAGATCCACCCTCTTTTATTGATACCGCGGATGGATTCACCGAGTCCGAATACCATGTCCTTTTCTTTAAGATCATAACTGAAGGTTTCGGTATTACGGTCGTAAGAGAATCTTGCCGGGACGCCGTCTGTTTTCCCCAAGTTCAAGACGACAGCCCCCGTATCATAGGGCGATCCGAATTCATATTTCCTGATGCGATCTGTCATGTTATAAGCCTCCAAAAAATACATTTTGTACGGAATAAATCCGATTGCGATTAGTATACCGCTTCGGATTTTCACTTACAACAGATCGCGTGTATTCTTAAAAATCGATAAGCCTCGTTATCCTTTTTGAGCCACTGCCGTAAACTCTCCGGGAAGCTTGTCATTCTCCCAAGAGGGATGCTCATCGAATCTCTTCAGGGTAAATCCGTTTCCTAAAATAGAGTTGATGATCTCGCTTATGGTGTATTTTCTGTAGAGACATTTAGGGATCTGCTTTCTGATCTCCCCATCATAAAATCTTGCATGAGCCATCTCCCCTTCGAAGACATCGGTCGAAAAATAGCTCATGGTAGGCTGTTGGAGCTTAAGAGCATCCGAGATCTTGTTGAAGGGATGAAAGTCACTGCAGATCATCTTTCCGCCTGCTTTAAGCAACCTGTTCATAATATTCATGAATGCATCTATATCGTGAAAATAATGAAGGATTCCGCCTTCCATAAAAACCACATCGAAAAAAACCTCATACTTTTCCATGTCTATTTCCATGATATCGCAGACTTCAAATACGATCTTTACGCCTGCTGCTTCCGCAGTTTCTATGGCATATTTCTTATTTTCTTCGGAAATATCAAAGACCGTAACATCCGCTCCGAGCAGTGCAAGAGGCACAGCCTTCTTTCCGCACGAGCCGCAAATATTTGCAACCCTAACACCGTCAAAGGAGTCAAAATAAACAGCATGCTGCTTGAGCATCCTCTTAGGATCTTCTATATCCTTGGCTGCTCTTTCCGCAGGAGTCCCCGAGGTTCTTACCCAAAAATCGTATGCATCAAATTCCCAGGCTTTTTTATGTTGCATGCTGTAATCTTCCATCCGCAACCTCCGCTGAATGTCAAAATTATATCCCGGATTCCTTATCTGATCCTCTGAAACTGCTTTCCGAAATTATTCATATAGTAATCATACTCTTCGTTCCTGGCAAAAATAAATGCCCTGTGTGCATTCTTTTTTTCATTTCGTAAAAGAGCAAGATAATCTCTTCCGCACAAAACTCTGAATCTGTGATCCTCAAACAAAACAATGAGCGGAACATCTGCGGAAGAAGCGGTATCGATTTTTTTCTTAGCCTGGTCCGAATCTTCTATCAGGCGAAGCGGGATCTTCACAAGTTCGGACAGGAAGAACTCCGACTCATCTGGCATCTCAGCATTCTCGTTTTCAAGGTATATCCTCACCCACTCTTCTCCGATACCCGCATTGGAATACTGCTCGGCAGAATGAATAGTGGGAGAATACTCGGGCAGATTTATCTTCTTGCCATAGACGATCTTTTTGACCGATTCCGGCGAAAGAAAAAACATCTCCGCAAGTTCCATTATCGAAGCACCTGCAGAATACCTGCTGCAGATACTCATATTTCTTTTATTCAGTTTTTCTCTGTATCCGGATGCTTCTCCCCAGCCTTTTGTCTTAATGCGCTTTGGTATGTAGATGGCTTTTCCTTCCGCATACTTCTGCACTTCTTCCAAAAGGCTTGCAGGGAGAATATCCTTGGCATTTTCATATTGCATTTACTTGACCAGTCTGTTCATGCGCTCTTCCAGTTCATTAATAGATGCGGTAATGGATTCGCAGGACTCAAGATCATCGATCGAAGCATGCCACATAAGTGTATGAAGTCCCTTAAAATATGCCATGCACAGGAAACGTTCCTTGAAGTCCTTGATCTCGATGTTCTTTTTTCCGGCGTATTCATAAAGCTTTTCCGGAACAAGGAGATACGGCTTATTGAGATCCAGGATTGCAAAATCCATCAGATAATCCATGATCCCGGCACGTCCCCAGTCTGCGCAGTATGTTTTTCCGGCGTTGTCAACGATCATATTGACAAAGAAGGTGTTGTTATTGGCAAGGTATCTCTGGCCTTCACAAAAAGGTGCATACTGCATGATCTTGGAGTATATCTTATCAAAATATTCCTTCTTTAAAAATGTCGTTTCAAACATCTGGGTCCAGTTATGCCAGTAGCCTTCTTGGTTCTCATTAAAGGTCTCACGGACAAATTCTTCGAATGTGGCAAAGGGTGCTTTATTCTCCTCGTCAAACTCTCCGTATCCGCTTACCCCTGAAATATCAGTGGCTGCTATTTCGAAGATCATATCGAAAAATTTCTCGTATCCCTTTTCGAATTCTTCCACCGAAAGTTCATTGGCACATCTTCCTTTGGGGCTCATCTCTACACGATCTCCGGTCAGGTTTCTGATAAATATATCTCTGTTCATTGTTATCATCCTTTCGTATTTGTTATTAGTATCGGCGCCTTACAAAAAGAATGGTAACAAACACTCGGGCCGTATTATATAGAAAGATTCATTATAATAAAACTTTACCTATTTCGGTGATCGTCTCAAAGTGCCATTACATATATCTGGCACGGATTCCACTCGTCCCACAGATTCGGAAACACCTCAAACTCCTTGAATCCAAGCGACAGATAGAAACGGTTAGTAGCATCGTAATCTTCATACCGTCCCATTTGTACGGTCTTTACCTGCATAAAGGAGTAGCCGGATCCTTTAGCTTTTTCTTTGGCCCTTTCAAATAACTTTCTTCCGATCCCTTTTCTGTGATATTCCTTGAGAACTCCCATCACGCATAGTTCAACCGTTTCTTTTCCCGTCTCTTTAAGGCACAGAAACCCTACCGGTTTTCCCATAATATACGCAGCAAAAAACGGCTGATCCGCACTTTCTTTTATATACTGTTCTCTTGATTCCGGAATCCCGAACCAGTCAGGCAACGCCTCAAGAATCTCTCTTGCGATACATTGTTTTTTATCAATTGATGCTTCTTCTACTATTATTTCCTCGCACATCTTATATTTTCCTCCGGGCTATGGTTACCATATAATCCTTCGTTTTATTTTCAGCTCCCGTTTCGACAAATCCGTTTTTCTTCCAAAAATGCTCAGCCTGCGGATTCCCTTTAACCCATCCAAGTTTGACATATAAATAACCCCATTGGCTAAGCTTCTCACATAATTCAGTGATAATCCCGGTTCCTACGCCTTTACCTTGAACTAACACATCCGTCATAAAAAATCCAATAAATATAGTTTTGTCATCGGGGAATTCCTTGATCAGATCCATTACCGCTATTAAAGCTTCGTTATCATAAAAGCCGATATAGAATTTATCTTGATTACTCTTTTCCGGCGGCAATGCACTCATATCACCACGAATACTTTCTTCGCTGACATAAGGAGGACAGTATTGATAATAAAAATCGTTTTTTTCACAAAGTGCCAAAACATCGGGAATATCATTTTCAGACAATATCCGTACCCTATACTTATCCGATATTCTTTGTATCATGTATTCATCTCTCAACACTGAAAGGTTCCGGACAATATCTGGGTCCCAGGAAATGATCTGCGTAATCTTCTCACAAGGAAATTCATTGCACACACCACAAAAGCGCGCATTATGTTCCTTGCAACACGCGTGTATTTTACACATCCCGGATTCTGCCCATTCCGGAACGCATCCGTCCGCTTCTATACACCCCAGGCATATCCCTTCTTTCTTTTTTGAACATCCGGTACAACACTCACCGCAGGCTGTAACAGTTGTAAAGTCAGTCATAAAAGTATTCCCACAATTTTATTACGCAAAATATGTATGTTTACGAGTATATCTGTAACCGGGTTAACGCCAAATTTTAACAAAAATACTCGGCTATCATTTTATCTATCTCATTTGTTCCCAGAGGATTTGCAGATGCTTCCTCCGTTATGATCAGATTTTTACCGAGTACGATCCCGGCATTCATCATGGATTTCATTTTAAATACTGCCTGACGTGCATACTCTCTGTCGTCCATCATTCCTCTGTGTTCCCAGTAGATTTCTTTCCGATTTTTCACATCCATGATCGTAAAGTCCGGATAGATCACCGTGCCTTTTGACAAGATCAGAGGACACTCATACTTGTAGGGAATATGTTTTTCCGCAAGCTTGTTTGCTATGTTCAATTCCGATTTGGAGCGCACTCTTTCTCCATGTTCAGTCACAAATACAGGAGTTTGCTCGGAAATCTCTTTTCCATCGTAAGGTATGTTCATCCATTCCGCAATGAAATCCTCATCCGATTTATCGATAGGATTTACGTATTCCTTTATTTCTGACGGAAGATCGGAATACAACTTCTTTATCCTCTCCGAAATATTGTTTGATTTCTTCTGTAGGAGCTTGAGATTTCCGATTTCTTCATTCAGTAATTTCAAAGCTTTTTCATAGTATGCTTTTTGAAGCAGCGCCCGAAGCATCTGTTTTTCGGATTTGCGGATATATTTTCCGGATTTATCGGATTTGTCTTTGCGGTTATAAAATTGTATTCTGCTTCCACTGTTCACTACATGTATTATACCAGCCGGAGCTTTCCTCAATTCGTTCTCAATACGCATCCTGTAATCCGATAACTCAAGATAGCGTCTTTGGACCTCATCATACAAGACGGACGGATGAAGCATTTCCGAGTAATTATTTCTGTTCATTTGAATCTCCTTTCTTTTTTCATCAACTGAAAAACATGATCCTATGTTCTACGGGCAGCAAAGAATCTAATAAGCATCTAATCCTGTAATTCAATCAATAATCGATGCCTTTTTACGCTTCTGCCATCTCTAAAAGCATCAATTTCCGAGGGTTTGCGAACGTTCGATGCCTTTTCCCATGTTTTGTCACGCAAAAGACATCGAACCAGACACTTTTCCATTTTTCGATGCCTCCGCTGGTTTGCGCAGACATAAAAAGCATCTAAGATTAAAATGGTTGGGATTTTTGATGCTTTGTCGAGATGTAAGTTCTCGAAAACGCATCGGAATATAAACTTCTGAGGATTATTGATGCCTTGTCCGGGGATGGACAAGCGAATAACATCAAAAGAAAGATTCTCAAAAGATTTCGATGCCCGAAATCCCCATTAATTGGGTTTCGGGCATCGTAAAACGCATAATTCTATATTTGAAAGTAAATGATGCTCTGCCTCCAAAGTATTTATGGCACAGCGCAGGCATCACCGGGCAACCTGCCTTATCCTCCAAATGGCTAAGCAGGGTCATTCGAGCTCCACTGTCCCGGGAGGCTTCGAAGTCAGGTCATAGAGTACTCTGTTGACTCCCCTTACTTCGTTGATAATCCTGTTCATTACCTTCATCAGGATCTCATAAGGAATCTGCGCAGACTCCGCGGTCATGAAGTCAATTGTCTTAACCGCACGAAGTGCAACCGCGTGATCGTAAGTTCTCTCATCACCCATGACGCCAACGGATCTCATATTGGTGAGTGCTGCAAAATACTGATCCGGCATCCAATCGGGCCAATAGCTTCTTAAAAGCGCATGATCGGGATGATCTTTATCTATCTTAACGCCCGATGCCTCAGCTGCTTCGAATGCATACTCATTGGCAGCCTTTTCAACCTCTTCTCTGTAGATTGCATCGGAATCCTGAACAATGGCAACCTTCTCAGCAGTAATATCTCCGATGATACGGATGCCAAGTCCGGGTCCGGGGAAGGGCTGTCTGAATACCAGATGATCGGGAATTCCGAGTTCAAGTCCTACCTTCCTTACTTCATCCTTGAAGAGATTTCTGAGAGGCTCGATGATCTCTTTAAAATCAACATAATCGGGAAGTCCGCCTACATTGTGATGGGACTTGATAACTACGGATTCTCCGCCGAGTCCCGATTCAACCACATCGGGATAGATGGTTCCCTGTACGAGGAAATCAACACGTCCGATCTTCTTTGCTTCCTCTTCGAATACTCTGATGAATTCTTCGCCAATGATCTTACGCTTACGCTCGGGCTCATCAACTCCGGCAAGCTTTACATAGAATCTGTCCCTTGCGTTGACTCTTATGAAGTTAAGATCATAGTGACCTTCGGGGCCGAAGATTGCTTCTACCTGATCTCCTTCATCTTTTCTCAGAAGACCGTGATCTACAAATACGCAGGTAAGCTGCTTTCCAACTGCCTTTGCAAGAAGTACCGCAGCAACGGAAGAATCAACGCCTCCCGAAAGAGCACAGAGCACTTTGCCGTCTCCGACCTTCTCGCGGATCAGCTTTATCTGATCTTCCGCAAAAGAGCTCATCTCCCAGTCACCCTTGCAGTGACATACATTATAAAGGAAGTTTCTGAGCATTTTACTTCCTTCGGGAGTATGAAGAACCTCGGGATGATACTGGAATCCGTAAAGCTTCTCTTCATCATTTGCGATAGCCGCATAGGGACAATTGTCGGTTGTAGCTATCGATTTAAAGCCGGGAGCGATCTTGGAAATATAATCAAAATGACTCATCCAGCAGGAGGTGTTTTCTTTAACGCCCTCAAAAACAGGCGATGTAGTATCAACCTTAATAGGGGTGTGTCCGTACTCTCTGACAGGAGCTTTCTCTACCTTACCTCCGAGTACGTGGCTCATAAGCTGAGCTCCGTAGCAAAGGCCCAGAACGGGGACTCCCATTTTAAAGAGATCCTTGTCACATGATGCGGCGCCTTCTTCATAACAGCTTGCAGGTCCGCCGGTTAAGATTATTCCCTTGGGATTCATGTTCCTTATCTGATCCAGGGGAGTTTTGTAAGAATAGATCTCACAATAGACGTTGTTTTCTCTGACTCTTCTTGCGACCAACTGATTATACTGGCCGCCGAAATCTATTACCAATACAAGTTCTTTATCCATCTTTTCATTCCTTTCAGCGCACTAAATTATATATTAAAATGCGCTTATTGCATAGTAAAAAGAAAACTCTGTGCACTGATTATTTCCTAAATAAATGCTAATATTATTGTCTGAACACTCCGATAATAATATTAAATAGTCAGAATATTGCAAGGCAAGGTGCGTCCGGATGACTGAATTCCGACAACAAAGTCCGAAAAACCTTTATTTTACGCGAAAAAACATCTTGCAAATTTGACATTTGGGTGATACTTTAATCTTAACTAATAGTCTAATGGTGGCGTACTATCCTATTTTGGTACGTCTTCCGCGTATAGGGGAAGGATCCTTTTAGCGGAGCATAAGCCTGCACCGGCTGTCACACATTTCAAGGAAGAAAGGGGGCGTGGCGATGAGTGCTGTCAGCAATTCTATATTCAATAACTATCTGACGGAGTTCGGCGCTCCCAAGATATCCAAGTACGACACTCACAAGAAGAGTGAGCTTCGCAGTACTTATAATTCCATCGTCAAAGCAAATAAAGATGCGCCTTGGTATCTTCCTGTAAAAGATCAGGAGGCTAAGATCGGTGCGATCGGATTAAAAGAATCCGCTCGTAATCTTCGTACGTCTCTTGCTGAGGTGGGCGGATTGGATGAGAACGGTGCATTCAACAAAAAACATGCTTCCTCCACCAATCCCGGTACGGTATCCGTTGACTTCATAGGTGATGATAATTCGGAATCCGTCCCTTCATTTGAGATTGAAGTAAAGCAGCTTGCCTCTCCTCAGGAAAACATCGGAAGTTTCCTTCGAAACGATCAGGTTGCTCTTCCGGAAGACAACTACTCTTTCGACGTAAGTATCGGTGAGATGAACTACGAATTCCAGTTCCACATCTCCGGAGACGAAACCAACAGAAGCATTCAGGAAAGACTGGTTAGACTTGTTAATAACGCGGGAATAGGGCTTAATGCATCACTTGAAACCGATGGAAATCTATCCGCCATCAGGATCTCTTCCGATTCAAGCGGAGTAAGCGCAGGCAAGGAAACAATCTTCTCGATCAGTGATGACAGAACCTCCAAAGCATCCGGTTCGGTAGATTATTTCGGACTTGATAAAGTAAACAGTTATCCTAAAAATGCATTATTTGCATTAAATGGGGAAGACAGAAGTGCATCGTCGAATCACTTCACCATCGGCAAGATGTATGAAGTAACGTTAAATGAGCTCAGCCCCGAAGGAAACGCTACTACCATCAGTATCAAAGCTGATATCGAATCCGTTGAAGAAAATGTCGGACAGGTTATAGGAAGTTTCAATGAATTCCTGAAAGCAGTTAATTCCTACACCGGTCAGGGCATCAAAACGAAGCTTCTCGATAACGAATTGAGCGGGATCACAGGTGCATACAAGGATGCTCTCGGAAACCTCGGTATAAATGTTGAAAGCAACGGCTCTCTTACCATAGATCAGGAAAAACTCAGAGAAGTAGCAGAAGGAAGTGAAGATATCGGAAAAACCTTCAGTACGCTCAAAGATTTCTCCAATTCGATGATGAGAAAGAGTTCGCAGGTGTCACTGGATCCGATGCAGTATGTAAACCGTAAGATCGTTGCATATAAGAATCCGGGCCACAATCTTTCATCGCCATATACATCGAGTATATACAGCGGAATGATGTTCAACTACAGTTGCTAAAAAACACTGCAGAAAAGATTTATCTGCAGTGTTTTTTGTTGCTCTTATTTACTTGGTAAACTCTGAATCGGCAAGTTCCAAAGCCGAAGCTATGACCTTATCCATATCATAATACCTATACACTCCGAGCCTTCCGCCGAATATAACATCCTTCTCGGCATCCGCCATCTCTTTGTATTTTCCGTACAATTCAGAATTTCTGTCATTGTTCACCGGATAATAAGGTTCATCTCCGGGCTTCCACTCGGAAGGATACTCTCTTGTTATGACAGTTCCGTCACCTTTTCCGAATTCAAAATGTTTGTGCTCTATGATCCTGGTATAAGGAACATCCGCTGAGGTGTAATTGACAGCCGCATTTCCCTGGTAGTTATCTACATCCGGAAGATATTCTTCTTCGAATCTCAAAGACCTGTATTCCAGATATCCCAGCTTATATCCGAAGTATTCGTCAACAGGACCCGTATAGATCACTTTATCAAAAGATTCCGGTTCGGAAGATGAAGCATTCTTCTCCAAAAACTCCCTGTAGGTAATTCCCAATCTGACCTCGGTTCCGTTAAGCATCTTTCTGACCATCTCAGTATATCCGCCGATGGGAATACCCTGATATCTGTCATTGAAATAATTGTTGTCAAAAGTGAACCTGACAGGAAGTCTCTTTATAATGAACGCGGGAAGCTCGGTACAATCCCTGCCCCACTGCTTGCGGGTATAGCCCTTGATCAGCTTTTCATAAATATCACGTCCGACGAGATTAAGCGCCTGCTCTTCGAGATTTGCGGGTTCTTCCTTGTAGCAATCGGCTCTCTGCTCTTCAATGATCTTCTTGGCTTCTTCCGGAGTGGAGATATTCCACATCTTACTGAAAGTATTCATATTGAAGGGTAGATTGTAGAGTTCATCGCCGTACTTAGCTACGGGTGAATTTACGAAATTATTAAACTCCGCAAATTCCTGAACATAATCCCATACTCTTTTATCGGAAGTATGGAAAATGTGCGCTCCGTATTTATGAACCTGAATGCCGTGCTCTTCAGCGGAATAAACGTTTCCTGCAATGTTCTGCCTTTTATCGATAACAAGGCATGTCTTTCCTGCCTGCTTGGCACGCTGTGCGAAAACAGAACCGAATAGTCCTGCGCCTACTATAAGATAATCGTATCTCATTTGAGGTATCCTTTTAAAAGCTCAGCCTTATCGGTTTTCTCCCAGGGAAGCTCAACATCTGTTCTTCCGAAGTGACCGTATGCGGAGGTTGCCTTATAAATGGGACGTCTTAAATCAAGCATCTTGATGATTCCTGCGGGACGAAGATCAAAGTTTTCTCTTACGATCTCAACAAGCTTATCATCTGCGATCTTACCGGTTCCGAAGGTATCTACCATTACGGAAGTGGGCTGTGCAACACCGATGGCGTATGAAAGCTGGATCTCGCACTTATCTGCGATTCCTGCGGCAACGATGTTCTTGGCAACATATCTTGCAGCATATGCAGCACTTCTGTCTACCTTGGTGCAGTCTTTTCCGGAGAATGCTCCGCCGCCGTGACGTGCATATCCGCCGTAGGTATCAACAATGATCTTTCTTCCGGTAAGTCCTGCATCTCCGTTGGGGCCGCCGATAACGAATCTTCCTGTGGGATTGATGAAGAACTTGGTGTTATCATCGATCATTTCCTTGGGAAGGACGGGATCGAATACATACTTTTTAATATCCTCGTGGATCTGCTCCTGAGTTACTTTATCATCATGCTGGGTTGAAAGAACAACAGCCTCAAGCCTTACGGGCTTTCCGTTCTCATCATACTCAACCGATACCGGGCTCTTTCCGTCTGCTCTGAGATAGGGAAGAGTTCCGTTCTTTCTAACTTCGGTAAGCTTTCTTGTAAGCTTATGTGCAAGTGAAATGGGATAAGGCATAAGTTCGGGAGTCTCATTAACCGCAAAACCGAACATCATACCCTGGTCGCCTGCCCCGATGGCTTCGATCTGCTCGTCGCTCATCTGGTTCTCTCTTGCTTCAAGAGCCTTGTCTACACCCATTGCAATATCGGGAGACTGCTTGTCCAGTGCTACAAGAACTGCGCAGGTCTTTCCGTCGAATCCTTTTTCGGATGAATCATATCCGATATCGATGATGGTCTTTCTGGCAATGTCCTGAATATCCACATTAGCCTTGGTGGTGATCTCACCGGTGATAAGAACGAATCCTGTGCAGGTTGCGGTCTCGCATGCAACACGGCTCATGGGGTCCTGCTCGATCATAGCGTCAAGTATCGCATCGGATACTGCATCACAGATCTTATCGGGATGTCCTTCGGTTACGGACTCCGATGTAAATAATATTTTTTCCATATCTTTCCTTTCCGGCCTGACGGCCCTATACCACAGAAAAAAACCGCTTCTCTGAACAAGAAGCGGATTTAGTCGTGTAAATACGTTCCTCTTATTGTTCGAAATATCGCTCAGGTGGGCACCTTCCTTAAAGGGGTTGCCGTGGCTTCATCGGTCCTATGTACCTCTGCCAACTCTGAATAAGGGGTATAGCTTATTAAGTTAAATAAAAACTACTATATATAAGGATATATGTCAATATCCGAGTATATCATTTTCAGCTGGTCATCAGCTTGAAATTACGGTAATCGTTATCGCTTCTGACAACGCTCACATCAGCGCCGAGACCCTTGAGTTTAAGCTCGAAATCCTCATATCCTCTCTGGATATAGCGGATATTGTCTACGATGCTCTCACCTTCTGCAGCAAGTGCCGCAAGTACAAGTGCCGCACCGGCTCTTAAGTCGGGAGCCGAAATTCCTGCTCCGGTGTATTTTGATACTCCGTCGATGATGGCGGTATTTCCTTCGACCTTTATGTTGGCACCCATTCTTATGAGTTCATCAACATATTTAAAACGGTTCTCGAAAATGCTCTCGGTTACAATACTTGTTCCTTCGGACAGGCCCAGCACTACTGTTATCTGAGGCTGCATATCGGTAGGAAATCCGGGATAAGGAAGAGTTTTGATATGAGTATGTCTGAGAGGTCTAGAACATACAACTCTTACCTGATCTCCCTGCTCCATTACTTCGCAACCGATCTCAAGCAGTTTTGCAGTGATGGATTCAAGGTGCTTGGGAATAACATTCTTAACGGTTATATCACCCTTGGTTGCCGCAGCAGCCAGCATGAATGTTCCTGCCTCTATCTGATCGGGAACAATGGTGTAATCAGTTCCGTGAAGCTTTGATACACCTTTTATGCGGATAACATCGGTACCTGCTCCCTTGATATTGGCTCCCATGGAGTTAAGGAAGTTTGCAACGTCTACAACGTGAGGTTCCTTAGCTGCATTCTCAATGATGGTCTTTCCCTCGGCCATGGTCGCAGCCAGCATCACATTAATGGTTGCGCCCACACTGACGACGTCCATATAAATATGGCTGCCCGTCAGACGCTGTGCTCTGGTCTTGATCATACCGTGCTCGAGGATAACTTCGGCTCCGAGAGCTCTGAAGCCTTTGATATGCTGATCGATGGCTCTGCAACCGATGTCACATCCTCCGGGGAGGGTAACTTCGGCGGTCTTATACTTTCCGAGCATTGCACCGATCAGATAATAAGACGCTCTGATCTTCTTGATATTATCGTCACATACCACGGTACTGCCGATATTGGCTGCATTTATGGTGATACGGTGACGATCTTCTTTGTTTACGATGATACCGATACTTCCCATAGCATCCATGAGCACGTTCGTGTCGCGGACGTCGGGAACATTATCTATATGGACGGTCTCATCTGTCATAATTGAGGCGGCTAATATAGGAAGAGCTGCGTTTTTCGCACCTCCTATCTCTACCTCCCCCACTAATGAGTTACCGCCGTGAATCAGGTACTGTTCCATGAAAAGCCCCTTGATAGTTACGGATTTAAAATACGCAAAGACTTTAACACAAAAACTCCCGAATGTCTAGCGCAGCGCCCCTTTTGGAAGCCTTTTCAAGCGCACAGTTTCCATGTTTTCAGCCAAATTTCGGCATTTTTCAAAGGCACTCTTTACTTCAGTTCCCTTTTCATGGAAGAATAGGTCTCCTGCATGATAGCCCCCACATATCCGCCTATGTTTTTCTTGGCTTCTTTGTCGATCGCAGCAGGATCTATGGGGTCTCCGAACTCTACGATAACCTTGGCAGGCTTTACAAAAGGAATATGCCTTATAAGGATGTTCTCTGTTCCCACCATGGTCACGGGCTGGATGAGAGCCCCGCTCTTGGTAGCGATCTTGAAACTTCCGTTATGCATGGGAAGCAGGTTATCCGACTCGTAATCCCTGTTCCTGGTCCCTTCCGGGAAAATAAGGATCGATACGCCCTCCTTGGCAAGCTCAATGGCCTTAAGAATGGTCTCCAGTCCTTTACGGTTATTTTTTCTGTCAAGGAACTGGCACTTAAGAAGCATCATCCAGATGCTGAGAAGGGGGATCATCTTCGTTGACTTTTTAGCAATTACTCCGGTAGGGCACTTGCAAAGGGGATATGCAACTACAATATCGAAGATGCTTCTGTGATTTCCTATATATAAAAGAGCCTTGTCCTGAGGAACCTTTTCCCGGCCCCTTACTTCGACCTTGATGCCGCAGAAGAACCATACGCATCTGAATCCCCACATTACTACCGAATTGGCAAGCTTATCAGCCGCTTTGGGATTAAATTTGCTCATTATCAGACATACGAGCATAAGTGGTGTGGTGAAGATCAAAAACAGCGCCACATACAAAAAAGTAATAAACAATCTGATCATTTTAATGCCCTTTTCTACTTATTGACTATTTGTTAATTATAATTTTCCCTCGGATTCAAGCTTAGCCATGCATCCGTATATCAGGCAGTACACTCCCGCTCCGCCGTCCTCAGGAGTGTATACCGACGATTCGACATTAAGTCCGGACAGGTAATGAAGCATCATCTGCATGGTCCTGTCATACTCATATCCTTGAAGGATATAATTGGCACTCATGAGCAGTCTGATATATCCTATCATCTCCTCAGGGCTGCCCGTCTGTGATGACAAAGGATCCGTGATTTCCCTTCGCCTGTTGTTTATAAGCTGAGCGTTCGACAGTATAGAATCAACCAGCATGTCACAGAGTTCCTTATCCACGCTCTGCCTTGTTACGATATAGGTCATCGCCCCGTACATGTACCCCTCATCCGGGTATACATCCGGTGACGAAAAATAATCCTTATAATTCAGCAGTTCAGCCGCATAGGTGCTGTCTCCCGATGTCCTGTAAAGCTCCGCAAGAGCCCTGAAAGCCGCAGAATCACTCTTTAACACATTTCCGCTCTGGGAATATATGGATGAAGCTTTCTGAAGACACTCGGTAGCAAGCGAACTGTCATATTCCTTATACAAAAAAGAAAACTTGGCGAGTATCGCGGCATAGATAACCGCATCGGTTCCGACACTTTCGGAGTAATCGCTTCCGGATATCCAGTCCCTTACACATACCAGCTCTTCCGGTGCAGCGGAGACTATACCCTCCGATACATTTTCTTCACTTTCCATACCGTACCATTCATAAGCCTGGAGAAAATCAAGAACAGTCGCAGGGGGGGCCGACAGATCCTTAAGCCCCTCCATCACCCGTGCATTCGCCAGTTCCGATTCTTGGGCATAATGATCCGAGGTAACAGAAAAATTCTCCGAACATCCGTATATATCACATTCGATCCTGTAATTTCCTTCTAAGGTAAGCGAAGAAAAATCCGCTCTTTTAATGGCATCATTGCCCTTTACAGTCTCAAACATTCCCTCATATACGATCCTGTCCTGATCCAGATTTCTAACGCTGAAATACAGAACCTCTTCCTGACCCGGAGCCGGTCTTAGATATGCGGTTTTTTGGGAATCTGTGGAATAGCCGGATAAATCGGTCATTATATATGGAAGTCCGGTAGGAACCACATAATCAAGAACAGCAACGGGCTCCATGCTCCTTCCCCCGGTAATGCTCGTGCCACAGGCAGACAGCCCCATGATACAGCACATAAAAAATGAAGCGTATGAAATTGTATGTTTCTTCATACGCTTCATCGTCTCTCCCGCATTATCAAAACACACGGAGATATTTTACCACCAAATCTTTCGCGGGTCTATCAGCTGACCATATCCACCTGTTGCACCGTACCCGCTCTTCCGTCTTCATAAAGGAACATTCCCGTAGACCTGATTATGGCATTTGCCTTATTGTTCGTATCCTTTAATGAAAACTCCGTTGAGGAATTCATCAGGTTGATCGCACCGACTCCCGCTTCCCTGAGGGAAAGGAGCTTATCACTTCCATCTTCTTCTCTGATCCAAACCTTCAGCTTATCGAAGACATCATCGTCTTCATCGATCCAGCCGTCTTTATCGGAATCGAATCTTGTCAGTTCCTCAAATCCGTTACCGCTTCTTGTTCCGAAAAGTTCGGATCCGTCATTTATCTTACCGTCCGAATTTAAATCAAGTGCCAGATACCCGCTTCCCTTCGATAACGCCTTGATCTTGTCCTCCGTTCCGTCAGCATCAATGTCAAAATAGATATCCTGGTCCGAAACCTCCGTGACTCCCGGCTTAAGATTGATAACAAGGGGATCGATACAGTTTGACTTGGAGAATCGGATCTTCTCTTCAGAATACTTTTCAAATTCCCTGCTCATATGAACATTGATATCAAAGTCAATCTCTCTGCCGTCTGCGGTTACCGCTTTCCCCTTGGATTTAAAGCCTGTATCTTCGGTTTCCTTGAAATAATGCTTCTGTGACATATCAAGTTTTATGACCGCGGGTGAGGAGGTCATTTCTTCGATGCAGCTTCCGGAAGCAGCCGGTTGCTCATAGCCCTTCCTGAGATCTGCCATCAGCTCATCGATCCTCTTTCTGTAATCCTCGAAGAGAAGTGAAAAGATATAAAACACTGACATTTTTCGTACGTACATGGAAGTGTCCGAGCGGATCCTTTCTGAGCTTTCTTCGGGGGCAACTCCTCTCGTACTCATATCTCCCATGATATCCATTATGGATGGCTTCCCGTTATCCGCTTCTTTGCTATCGGATACTTCATCTCCGTTTCCGGACCTGTCTTCATACTTTCCCAGAAGCGTATCCAAAAAAGATGCTCCGCCGCCCCTTGCTCCGAAGCCGAGTTCCCCGCTTATCCCGGAGCCATCTATCCTCGAAGCTTTCAAAATCCTTTCAGAATAATTCACAGCTCTGTAGCTGCGTTCGGACTCCATTCCTGTGACCGAACTTTCGATTCTCAATAATATCTCCTTTCTCTTAATTCCTCATATTCCGGAAAATAGACAACAAAAAGAACGCCTCCGGGATTCCGGAGTTTTTCTCCCGGCCTTTAAAGAGCCCTGAATCCTTTCTGCGTTCGTCATTCCGTGATATGAGATTTTGATGTAAAGCAAAAGAACAGAGGTCTTTTGCCTCTGTTCTTTATATCGGATAATTATCCGCAAAATTTAGTCTTTCTTCTCGGTATCACCACTGGGAAAAGGAATCACCTTTGGATCAATGCTCTTACTGACGATTGATTGGACTTTTTCAAATCTCTCCTTAGCTTCCTTCTGTTTTTTCATCACAATGGCAGCTGCAAGATTCCTGGGAATCACGATGTTTTCCATAAAAGGATTGATCACGATACCGAAGGTTGTATTCTCACTTCCGTCAGGATTCGGTGTAAGTATGAACCTTGCAAGATCCGAGAACTTAACGGCTACCGTCTCTTTGACAAATTCTTCGGGAAGCCTGGATGCTCCTTCCATTTCCTGTGCCTTGGCAACAGTAGCATTATCGGTAAATGCAACGAAGAATCTTCTTCCGTCTGAACCGGTAAGTATGGGAAAACGGAACTGTGCTTTTCCGTTCACCAGCTTTTCACCATCGGGTCCTACTTCAGCCTTGACCTCGGCGGGAGCAAGAAACTCCGCCTTATCAAGTTCTTCCATAAACATTTCCTGATGCTTGGGATCCGGTGTTTTTCCGTCAGCCTTTATAAGCTGCATAACTCCCACCAGCATGGGATTTGAAACTGTCTTGTTTAATTCCATCTTATCTCCTGTTGAAGTTGATGAGACATCCCTTAAGGATTATCTGTCTCTCCTCATCGGTAAGACTACCGAGTGTCATAGTAAATTCCTTCAGGTCTCCGGAAGCGGCATCAACCTTGTATGCCTTTATGCTGTCAGCCTTATCGATAACAGCCTGCTTAATACCGGGTACGAAAATGTAATCAAGATTCTTGAAGGGAAGCTCATCTCCATCGATGATGAAAGGAAGCATACCCCAATTGATAAGGTTTGATCTGTATCTCTTGGTAGCATATTCGTTTGCTATGTTAGCCCATCCGCCAAGAACTCTCTGGCAGGAAGCTGCCTGTTCTCTTGCGGAACCGTCTCCGGGCTTTACTGCAAAGATGGTAGAACCGATACCGGTATTGTCTTTGTTTACATCGGAGAATGACTTGGTAATCGCTTCCGCAACGGCTTTGATCTCGTCATTCATGTCCGCAAAGGAAGTTCCTGCTTCTCTCTTCTCCTCCTGTGCTCTTACTTCCTTGGCACGTCCCACATACTCGGGATCCTTACGAGAAAGTGCAAACTCTGCAAGTCCGAGAGGGTTTGATCTGTAGCTGGAGGTTTCTCCGGAGGGGATCAGCTCATCGGTAGTGGTAACGGGATCGTGAATCTCAGATACGACCTTAAGGATGAGATTATCCTGAAGAGCGGGCATCTTGGGCCAGTCTTTGATGTTGGGTCCGAGGATAAGCTTCTCATCGGGATTTGCAACATTTCCGGAATTAAATACTCTCTTCTGATAAATACCTGCATCGAAGTGATAAGTATATTTATTGAAGTTTCCTTCGAAGTTCTCGGCACTGGTAAGAACACCGCCGTTTGCTGCCGTTGCCGCGATACTTCTGGCATCCATAAGTGCAACGGATGCAACCTGTCCGTTCTGAACCTTTGAACCTTCTCTGTTGGGGAAGTTTCTGGTTGAGTGACGGATTGAAAATGCGTTATTTGAAGGAGTATCTCCTGCACCAAAACAAGGACCGCAGAATGCTGTCTTAAGAACCGCACCAGTCTCAAGGATGGTAGCGGCGCATCCGTTCTTAATGATCTCCATGTATACAGGCATGGATGCGGGATATACGCTGAGAGTGAATTCTCCGTCTCCGATGGAAGCACCCTTGAGGATATCCGCTGCAGCGCAGATGTTTTCAAATCCGCCGCCGGCGCATCCTGCGATGATACCCTGATCTACATAGAACTTACCTGCCTTAAGTTTGCTCATAAGTTCAAACTCTACCTTGTCGCCAAAGGAAACCTTAGCTCTCTCCTCAGCCTCGTGGATGATATCCTCGGGATTAGCATTGAACTCATCAATGGTAAATGCATTGCTGGGGTGGAAAGGCATGGCGATCATGGGCTTGATCTCGGAAAGATCTACGATAACCGCACCGTCATAGTAGGCAACCGCACCGGGATCCATCTTATAATAATCTTCTCCGCGTCCGTGAATCTCCAGGAATTCCTTGGTCTTATCATCGGTAACCCAGATAGATGACAGACATGTCGTTTCTGTGGTCATTACATCAACGCCGATCCTGAAATCTTCGGAAAGATTTGCAACACCGGGGCCGACAAACTCCATTACCTTATTCTTAACATAACCATTCTTAAATACGGCACCGATGATGGCAATAGCTACGTCCTGAGGTCCTACTCCCTTTCTGGGTGAACCGGTGAGGTAAATAGCTACGATACCGGGCATTGCAACATCATAGGTCTGTCCGAGAAGCTGCTTAACAAGCTCGGGGCCGCCTTCGCCCATTGCCATGGTTCCCAGCGCACCGTATCTGGTGTGTGAGTCGGAACCGAGGATCATCTTTCCGCATCCGGCCATCATCTCACGCTCAAACTGGTGAATGACTGCCTGGTGAGGGGGAACATAGATTCCGCCGTATTTTCTGGCAGCGGAAAGTCCGAATACGTGATCGTCCTCATTGATGGTTCCGCCTACCGCACAAAGAGAGTTGTGGCAGTTGGTAAGAACGTAGGGAATGGGGAACTTATCAAGTCCCGAAGCTCTTGCAGTCTGAATGATACCTACGAAAGTGATATCATGGCTTGCAAGTGAATCATACTTGATCTTAAGATTCTCCATATTTCCGGAGGTGTTGTGCTTCTCAAGAATCGAATAAGCCATGGTTGCGCGCTTAGCTTCAGCCTTATCGGGAGCACTTCCCGTAAGCGATGTGATCTTAGCGCCTGCTTCCGCATTATCCTCAACAAGCTCTGTGCCGTTTACAAGATATGCGCCGCCGTCTGTAAGTCTGATCATAAATATATCTCCTCATAAATGGTACCGGAGCCGGAGCTCCGGTACATTTTAATTACTTCTCCGTCTTTGATGCTTTTCTCTTAAGAACCACCTTATCCAGCTTCCAGATCTCATCAACATACTGCTGAATTGTTCTGTCGGATGTGAACTTTCCGGAACATGCCACATTGAGTATCGCACTCTTTGCCCACGCTGCCTGGTTCTCATAATATTCCACGATCTTAGCTCTTGCATCCGAGTAGGACTTGAAATCCTTAAGGATAAAATATGCATCCGCCTTGGATGTGGACTGGGTGTTCAGAAGACTGTTGTAAAGAGGTCTGAACAACTCGGTATCGGATGAGTAGGTTCCGTTTATCAGTTGCATGAGTACGCGTCTGATATCGGGGTCGTTATTGAAGATCTGCATGGGATCGTAACCGCCGCCCGTTTCGAAGCCGATTACCTCATCTGAACTCATACCGAAGATGAATGCATTCTCTTCGCCGACTTCTTTTACGATCTCTACATTAGCTCCGTCCATGGTTCCGAGAGTAAGTGCTCCGTTAAGCATGAACTTCATGTTACCGGTTCCTGATGCCTCCTTGGAAGCGGTTGAGATATGCTCGGAAATATCCGATGCCGCAAAGATAAGCTCCGCATTCGATACATTATAATTCTCGATGAATACGATCTTCATAAGATCCTTAACATCGGGATCGTTGTTTACAACATCAGCTACCGAATTGATAAGCTTAATGGTGAGCTTAGCGTTTCTGTATCCTGCAGCTGCTTTTGCACCGAAGATAAATGTTCTCGGAGTAAATTCCATATCTGGATGATCTTTGAGTTCGTTGTAAAGATACATGATATGGAGTATGTTCATAAGCTGTCTCTTATATTCATGGAGACGCTTTACCTGAACATCGAAGATGGATCTGGGATCCACTTCTATTCCGTTGTGCTCGGAAATGTACTTGGCAAGGCGAACCTTGTTGCGGTACTTGATATTCATGAACTCCTTCTGTGCCTTTTTATCATCGGCATAGATAGCGAGCTCGTGGATATGAGGAAGATCCGTGATCCACTCATTTCCAATATGTTCGGTGATCCAATCCGCCAGAAGAGGATTTCCGTGAAGAAGGAATCTTCTCTGGGTGATACCGTTTGTCTTATTATTGAACTTCTCGGGGAACATCTCATAGAAGTCCCTGAGTTCCTGTTTCTTAAGGATCTCGGTATGAAGCTCCGCAACACCGTTTACGGAATATCCGGATACGATGGCCATATGTGCCATTTTGACCTGTCCGTCATAAATGATCGCCATCTTACGGATCTTCTCGTTAACATCCACACCGGGAACATTTGAATACTTCTCTTTAACCTGCTCGATGAATCTTCTGTTGATCTCTTCGACGATCTGATAGATCCTGGGAAGAAGACGGCTGAAGAGTTCGATGGGCCACTTCTCGAGAGCTTCGCTCATTATGGTGTGGTTGGTGTATGCGCATGTCTTGGTAGTGACATCCCATGCTTCGTCCCATGAAAGTCCGTGATCATCCATAAGAACTCTCATAAGTTCTGCGATGGCAACGGTAGGATGGGTATCATTGAGCTGGAACGTTACCTTCTCATGGAACTTCCTGATATCCTTATGGGCACGCATGTACTTCTCGACAGCTTCCTGAACGGATGCGGAGATAAAGAAATACTGCTGCTTAAGTCTGAGTTCCTTGCCTGCATAGTGATTATCGTTGGGATAGAGAACCTCAACGATATTCTTGGCAAGATTTGCCTGTTCAACGGATCTCTGATAATCACCCTTATCGAAGGCATCGAGCTGGAAGCACTCAACAGGCTCGGCATCCCATATTCTGAGGGTGTTAACGATTCCGTTTCCGTAACCGACGATGGGGATGTCAAAAGGAATTGCTCTTACGGACTGATAGTCCTTCTGAGTGAAGATTCCTCTTCCGTTCTCATCGGTATGAAAATCAACATATCCGCCGAACTTGATCTCTTTGGCATATTCGGGACGGCGGAGTTCGAAAGGATTTCCGTTTGCAAGCCAGTTATCGGGAACCTCCACCTGGTATCCGTCCTCGACCTTCTGCTTGAACATTCCGTAACGATATCTGATCCCGCATCCGTATGCGGGATATCCGAGGGTTGCAAGTGAATCCAGGAAACATGCGGCAAGTCTTCCGAGACCGCCGTTTCCGAGAGCTGCATCAGGTTCCTGATCTTCGACCACATTCAGGTCGAGTCCCATTTCCTCACATGCTTCTTTTACAGGCTTGTAAGCCTCCATGTTAATAAGGCTGTTGCCGAGGGCTCTTCCCATGAGGAACTCCATCGACATGTAGTAAACCATCTTGGGATCTTCTTTTTCATATGCTTCCTGGGTCTCGATCCACATATCCATGATCTGATCCTTGATGGCATATGATACTGCCTGGAAGATCTGCTGAGGAGTAGCCTCCTCCATTGATTTCCTGAAAAGTGTCTTTACGTTGTAGTTGACGCTTCTCTTGAATAGTTCCTTATCAAACTTATCTCTCTTGGTAGCACCCGAATTCTTCAATATCGTATCTCCTTTCAAAGAAATATGATTTGTCAGATCTTTTCGAGACTGATTGTAACCTTTTCACCGTTGATATCCCATTCCTTGGAGAATGCGAAATCCTTTCCTGATGTAATTTCATCTGCGAGAAGCTTTGTGGAGATCTGCTCCTCATTCTTAGTTACGATACCGAGAAGTTTTTCGTTTCCGTTCAGCGAGATGCGGATGTGATCCATAACTTCGAATCCGGAATCCTTACGCATGGTCTGAACCTTGGAAACAAGCTCTGCTGCGAATCCCTCTTCAATGAGTTCTTCGGTGAGATTAAGATCGAGAACTACGGTCATGCCGTGATCCTCGGATGCTTCGTAGCCTTCCTTCTTGGTCATCTCGATAAGAAGGTCTTCCTTGGTAAGCTCTACTGCATCTCCGTTTACGTCGAATGAGATCGATCCCTTGGATTCGAGTTCATCCATAGCCGCATTTCCGTCGATCTCCTTAAGGTACTTCTGGATTCCTCCGAGAAGCTTGCCGTACTTGGGACCTACGGTCTTAAGCTGGGGCTTGAAAATATACGTTGTGAAGTCTCTTACGTCTTCGGCAAAAACAACTTCCTTGACGTTGAGTTCTTCTCTGATGATATCGATGTAGAACTCGTCCAGCTTCTCATCACTCTTGATGTACATCTTGGAGATAGGCTGACGATTCTTGACCGCACCTTCGTTTCTGCATGCACGTCCGAGAACAACGGCATCGAGAACGGTCTCCATCTTCTCCTCAAGCTCTTTATCGATGAGCTTCTCATCTGCAACAGGGTAGTCGCAGAGATGGATACTCTCGGGAGCATTTGCATCGGAATTTCTTACGATGTTCTGATAGATGCTCTCAGTCATGAAGGGGATCATGGGAGCTGCCACCTTGGAGATGGTAACAAGCGCGGTGTAAAGGGTCATGTAAGCATTGATCTTATCCTGCTCCATTCCCTTAGCCCAGAATCTCTCACGGCTGCGGCGTACATACCAGTTACTCATCTCATCGACGAATTTCTCAAGTGCTGCACCCGCCTCGGGGATCTTGTACTGATCAAGGTCACCGTCGACTTCTTTTACGCAGGTGTTAAGTCTGGAAAGAAGCCACTTATCCATGACGGGAAGCTTATCGTACTCAAGGCTGTACTTGCCTGCATCAAAACCGTCGATGTTTGCATAGAGTACGAAGAATGCGTATGTATTCCAAAGTGTTCCGAGGAATTTTCTCTGTCCTTCGATAACAGCTGCCTCGGAAAATCTCTTGGGAAGCCAGGGAGCACAGCTGGTATAGAAATACCATCTGATGGCATCGGCACCGAACTTACCCAGGGCATCCATGGGATCTACTACGTTTCCGAGATGCTTACTCATCTTTCTGCCCTGTTCATCCTGAACAAGACCGAGAACGATGACATTCTCATAAGGGGACTTGTTGAACAGAAGTGTTCCTTCAGCCATGAGGGAGTAGAACCATCCTCTGGTCTGATCGACAGCCTCGGAAATGAATGCTGCGGGGAACTGCTGCTCAAAAAGCTCTTTATTTTCAAAAGGATAATGGTGCTGAGCAAAAGGCATCGCACCTGAGTCAAACCAGCAGTCGATAACTTCGGGGACTCTCTTCATGGTGCCGCCGCAGTCGGGACATTTGCAGGTTATCTCATCGATATAAGGTCTGTGAAGTTCAACGGTCTTTGCTCTCTCATCGCCGCTGGCATTATACAGATCCTCTCTGGAGCCGATGCTGATACGCTTTCCGCATTCACACTCCCAGATATTGAGAGGAGTGCCCCAGTAACGGTTTCTTGAAAGTGCCCAGTCCTGGATATTCTCGAGCCAGTTTCCGAATCTTCCGGTTCCGATGGATTCGGGCATCCAGTGAACGGTCTTGTTATTTCTTACAAGATCATCCTTAACTGCGGTTACCTTTATGTACCATGACTCACGTGCATAGTAGAGAAGGGGAGTATCACATCTCCAGCAGAAAGGATAGTCGTGCTCGAACTTGGGTGCATCGAAAAGCTTTCCGTCGGCATCGAGATCCTTAAGAACAAGGGGATCTGCGTCCTTGACGAATTTTCCTTCGTAAGGGGTATCTGCGGTCATGTTACCCTTGCTGTCTACGAACTGTACGAAGGGAAGGTCATATTCACGTCCTACACGGGAGTCGTCCTCACCGAATGCGGGAGCGATATGTACGATACCGGTACCGTCGGTCATTGTTACATAGTCATCTTTTACGATGAAATGTGCTTTCTTATGCTGCTTATCGGCAGCCTTTGCCGCACCCTCAAAGAGAGGCTCATACTCCATTCTCTCAAGGTCGCTTCCGACATACTTCTCAAGTACTTCGTAAGCGGGTGCATCATCTGTCTTGAACTTGCCGAGAACGGTATCGCAAAGTGCCTCTGCAAGGATGTAGGTGTATCCGTCTGCAGCTTTAACCTTTACATAGCTCTCGGAAGGGTTAACGCAGAGCGCAACGTTTGAAGGAAGGGTCCAGGGAGTGGTGGTCCATGCAAGGAAATAGAAATCCCCGTCCTTAGCCTTGAAACGAACGATCGCGGAACGCTCTTTTACGGTCTTATAACCCTGAGCTACCTCATGTGATGAAAGAGGGGTTCCGCATCTGGGGCAGTAAGGAACGATCTTGAAGCCCTTGTAGAGAAGTCCCTTATCCCAGATAGTCTTAAGAGCCCACCATTCGGACTCGATATAGTTATCATCATAGGTGATGTAGGGATTGTCCATATCAGCCCAGAAGCCGATCTTTCCGGAGAAATCTTCCCACATTCCCTTGTATTTCCAAACGGATTCCTTACACTTGCCGATGAAAGGCTCCAATCCGTAACTCTCGATCTGATCCTTGCCGTCGATGCCGAGGAGCTTCTCAACCTCAAGTTCAACGGGAAGGCCGTGAGTATCCCAACCCGCTTTTCTGGGAACCTGATATCCCTTCATGGTGCGGTATCTGGGGATCATGTCCTTGATGGTACGGGTCTCTACATGTCCGATATGGGGCTTTCCGTTTGCGGTGGGAGGTCCGTCATAAAAGGTATAAATAGGGCCTTCCTTGCGGGAATCGATGCTTTTTCTGAATATATCGTTCTCCGCCCAGAATTTTTCTACTTCTGCCTCTCTCTGCGTAAAGGAGAGATCGGAATTCACCTGCTTATACATAACTTCCTCCTGTAATAAAAACAAACCTCACCCTGGCAATGAGCGAGGCGTCTTTGCATCTCTACTATAAAAATGTATCATCCGCAATTTTAGTGTAAAATGCCGATATTGTCAATATTATCGGGGGTTTTGCATTGTTTTTTGATAACGCGAAATATATAATATATGGGTAGTTATTTAATGAGGACACCTAAGTGGCAGAAAAAGAAATTAAGACAACCAAAAAGAAGCATAAAAGAGCCAGAAAAGGGTCTATAAGCGGGCAGATGTATACCATTGCCATACTGCCCGTAATTCTGTTCGCGCTGGTGATCACCATAGCCGGCATTCCTTTCCTCAGCGGCATCATGCATGACATGGCAGAAAAAGAGCTCCGAAACGCCTGCATGAGCTGCTCTCTGCTCATGGATGCAACATACAGCGGGGACTACAGACTCACCGGAAGCGATGCTCTCTATTTTTACAAAGGCGATACCGACATAACCATGGACTATTCCGTCATCGATTCCATCAAGGAATCCACGGATCTTGATATTTCTATCTTCTACAAGGACACGAGGATCCTGACCACCTTAAAGGATAATAACGGAGCGAGAATGGTGGGAACGGGCATTGCATCCCAGATTTACGATACCGTTTATAAGGACGGGCAGGAAGCCTTCTACAACAACACCGTCATCTTCGGAACCCCCTATTACACTTACTATATCCCCCTGGTTTCAAGCCATGGCAATATTCAGGGAATGATCGCCGCGGCGCGTCCTTCCGCCAATGTGAACAAGACCATCAGAAGCTATATCCTGATCCTGGCAGGAATAGCCCTTGTCCTTAGCGGACTTATGATATTCATAGTTATCGGCATCACCAAGCCCATGACCGGAGCGGTTGAAAGCATCTTCTCATTCGTCAAGGAAGCCTCCGGCGGTAACGCTACGGTAACACTTGATGAGAACGTTCTCAGAAGAAGGGATGAACTGGGCGAGATAGGTGAAAGCGTACTTTTGATGCAGCGTTCCATGCGATCCATGATGGAATCCGATCCTCTTACCGGACTCTTCAACCGCCGCTCTGCCCACAGAAAACTGGCTCCCATCGTAGCCAAAGCCAAGAATTCACCCGAATCCTTCTGTGTCTGCATCGGAGATATAGACTACTTCAAGCACGTTAACGACACCTACGGACACGACGCGGGTGACGAGGTTCTGATAAAGGTAGCCGAGATAATCAGGGAACACATGAAAAATTACGGATTCGTCGCAAGATGGGGCGGAGAAGAATTCCTCATGGTATTCGACAGAACAAGCCTCCTCATGGCAGAAAACAGCCTCTGGGGACTTCTGGATAAGATCAGGGCTGCAGAGATCAGATACGACAATTATGTGATCAAGGTCACCATGAGCTACGGCGTAAGCGAATGGGACAAAGAAAAAAGCGTCGACGACCTTATAAGGGACGCCGACGACAAACTCTACTATGCTAAAAACAGCGGCAGAAACAGGGTTATAAGCAAGATTGAAAATGAAACCGGTGATAATGCCGAAGATAACGAACTGGAGCAGTTCTTAAGATCCATAGGCGGTGTGCCTAATAATTCTTCCGACGGCTCGGGACATTTCGAAAACCTTTCCGCCAAAGAACTGGAAGACATACTGAGCGGTAAAGCGGATGAGGAAGCTGCTATCGACGGAACCGGAGATTCATCGGCTCCCATCACTTTTTCCGAAGATTCCTACACGGACAGTGCTCTTTTAGGGATAAAGCCCGTAAAATAAAACCATTTTCCGTATCCGTCCCATTCACCGAAACCTTCAGTGAGGCGGGACGTAGCTTTCGGAAGTGAAGGTCTTATCTTTGATCTTTATATCGGCTTTACGCGCCGGTAACTTAACAGGGCGGGGATCATCCCCGCCCTTTGTTTTATATTTTCTCTTTTTTCTTATCCGGAACTATCTGCACGATCATTATCGCCGCAAACATCAGAATGCTTCCTGTCAGTTCCCTTGAAGTGAGCCTTTGATGGAGGAGAAGGAACCCTCCCAAAACGGAAAACAAAGCCTCCGCGCTCATAAGGATCGACGCCACATAGGGCTCTATCCTGGACTGACATATGATCTGTATCGTATAGGCGATACCGCCCGATAGAACGCCGGCATACAAAAGTGGGATCATCGCCGCCATTATGGACGACATCTTTACATCCTCCAATGCGAACATAAAAACGGCACTGGTTACCGTCACGGTCAAAAACTCGATAAAGGCGAGCTTTACGCTGTCATATTCTCCGGAAAACGAATCTATTGCCAGGATCTGAAGTGCAAATACAACCGCACATCCTATCAGATACAGGTCCCCTGCCGTTACGGTCAGGCTTCCGCTCATTGTCAGGAAATACAAGCCTATAACCGCAAGAACAATACCGATCCAGACATTTATCCCGATCTTTCTTTTCAGGAAAAGTCCCATGACGGGAACGATAACTATGTACATGGCGGTTATGAAACCGGCTTTACCCACGGAATCGGTTTTCAGGATACCTATCTGCTGGAGGTTTGATGCAAGGGACAAAAGGACACCTATTATAATTCCGGCTCTCCACAGCTTTTTATTTTTCCAGGAACAGGCCTCGGGATCCTTCCCCGCATTTCCGTATCTGTCGTGTACAAAAGAAAACGCAAAGACCACTACAGCGGCCATGGCAAATCTTACTGCCGAAAAAGTAAAGGGGCCCACCTTCTCCATTCCTATGCTCTGGAATGCAAAGGCCAGTCCCCATATAAGCGCTCCGACAAGCTGGAGCAGTGCAAACAGGAAACGACTCTTTTTCATTACAACTTTCTTTCCTTGTAAATTTTATGTATATGATCCCTGATCTCCTGATCTACCGGAATCTTAAGGATGTCCGACGAAAGCTTCCTTGCATCCTCTACGCTCCACTCCGAAAGAGTCCTTCTGACCTCGGAAACAGAGAGAGGATTTACGCTGAACTTTCTGCACCCGAAGCCGGCAAGTATCGGGATGACTTCGGGATCGGACGCCGCTTCTCCGCAAACTGAAACCTCGATGCCTGCGGTTTTTGCGGAATCGAATATATGCTTCATAAGGCGCAGGATCGAAGGCTGGGTTACGGACTGAAGGTACGCAACCCTGCTGTTTCCTCTGTCTGCGCTCATTACATACTGTATAAGATCATTGGTTCCTATGGAAAAGAAATCGCATTCACCCGCAAGCTTGTCAGCCATGATCGCAGCGGATGGTGTTTCAATGGTTGCACCTACTTTGATGTCATCGTTAAAATCAAATCCCTCATCGCGAAGATCGCTCTTGATCTCATGTATCAGTGATTTGATATTCCTCATTTCCTCAATACATGTGACCATGGGAATCATGATGGAAAGATTTCCACCCGCACTGGCACGTAATATCGCACGAAGCTGTGTGGTAAAAATATCCCTGTGACCAAGGCTGTATCTGACTCCTCTGTATCCCAGGAACGGGTTGTCTTCTTTTTCAAGATCCAGAAAGGGAAGACTTTTGTCACCGCCTATATCCAGAGTTCTGACTGTAACTTCCTTGCCCTTCATGGCCGATACGATCCTGGAGTAGACTCTCGTCTGTTCCTCTTCATCGGGGATCCTGCCTTCACCGGAGAGAAGATTCTCCGTTCTGAACAGTCCGATCCCTTCTCCGCCTTCATCGATTGCATGCATGACACTTAAGATGTCGGAAGCATTGCACAAAACAGAAGCCTCGGTTCCGTCTGCCATGACTGTTTTCAGATTGCGATAGCCTTTTAGCTCTTCGAGATCCGCAAGGTATTTTTTTCTCTTAGCGGAATACGAAGCGACTATCTCGGGATCGGGTCTTTCGTATACATATCCGTTGCTGCCGTCCACAATGACCGTATCGCCGTCAGCAATCTCTTCTGTAGCACGGACCACGTCATAAACCGCAGGGATGCCCATGGACTTTGCAACAAGCGCGGAGTGTGAAGCCATTCCGCCGTTTTCGCAAACAAGCCCTGCAATACTGTAATCCTTCAGCAGTCCCACCAGATAGGGAGTAAGGCGGGATGCCACAAGAACCGCTCCGGGCTTCATATCGGATATCGCAGCGATATATTCCTCATTACTCATCACCTCATTTCCCTTAGATGAGATGACCTTTGCGATGCCGATTCCTATTCCTTTAGATACTACAGATCCGTTTAACATACATTCATCCTACAGGAGGGTCATAACCTTGACATAGTCTTCAGTTTTATCCCTCATTATTTCAAAACCTTTTATAAGATCTTCAAATCCCAGTCTGTGCGAAATTAATTTTTCCGGCGAAATCTTACCTTCTTCAAGCGACTTCAGAACAAGTTTCCAGTCATCATCCGCTTCCCCGGTAAATGATGAATTCCAGGAGCCTGTCACTTTAAGCTGGTTTCTCAGTATCTTCCAGTATTCATCCTTTACAAAACTCATATCGGATGCAGGATTTCCGACAAGCTGAAGTTTTCCGCCCCCTCCGAGAACATTTAATCCCAAGGATACGGATTCATTTTTTCCGACACATTCAAAATAAACATCCGCCCCTTCTCCGTCCGTAACATTGTTTATGAAAGTGACAGGATCGTCATTTTTGATATTGCAGAATCTGTCTTCGAAAATTCCCAGTGACTTTGCATATTCGGCCTGATATTCCTTATTGCCTATGCAAAAGATATTTTTATATCCCATACCCTTTAGGAGCATAAGCGTAAATAAACCGATGGTACCAATCCCGGATATCACTATGCTGACATTTCTTTCATTTTCATCTGGTTCAAGGGACAGCCCGCACTGCCTCACGGAATGCATTGATACAGATATCGGCTCAAGCATGGCTGCCTGTTCGAAGGATACATTTTCGGGAAGTTCTATAAGATTTGTTGCGGGAACCTTGACATATTCGGCAAACCCGCCGTCGCATCGTGAGCCGAGATAGTTATAGTTCTTGCACATCTCATACAGCTTCTTTTTACAGGAAGAACATTTTCGGCAGGGAATAAGAGGAAAGATCCCGACTCTTTTTCCGATAAAGTTATTCAGTGATCCGCTTCCCGCAGAGATTACTTCGCCGCTGAATTCATGTCCCGGGATCAAAGGATGGTGATATGCACCCGTTTTATAAATCCTGGGAATATCCGAGCCGCATACCCCCGCAGCACGTACCTTTACTATGACACACTCGTCTTCCGGAACCGAAGTCTGTCCGTTTCTTCCGACTATGCCGTTCCCATCAAGTTCGGGCATTTTTGCATCCCTATATGCGATATCGGCAATTCCGTTTAATACGTATGCTTTCATCCGCAGGTTACCTCTTCAAATCTGGTCAGATCCGCAGGAGTCGTTATCTTAAAATTGTTCTCGTCACCGGGAATGGTTTTGATCTTCATCCCGGCCATTACCGCAGGCTGCATGGACCCGCTTATTTTCATGATCGCATCCGGAAGAAGATCTTCATTAGCTTTCAGATATGGCCCAAACCTGAAGCCCTCCGGGGCCTGCCCCGCAGCAATCCTGCTTCTTTCAAGGTTGGAAACCACCATTCCGTTTTCAACTTCGTATACGGTATCCTTCATGGGCAGAACCGGAAGAACCGCATCACAGTATTTAAGCTCCTCTGCGATCTTCTTTATCGTTTCTCCCGATACAAGAGGTCTTGCCGCATCATGAATGATAACACCGTCATCATCTCCCAAGACTTCCTTCAATGCATTCAGCCCCGATAAAACAGAGAGTTGTCTGGTCTCTCCCGAGGAGGCAAAGCCGGCAAACTTAGGGCTGCCTGTCATTATTTTTCCGATAAGTTCCCTGTACTCTTCCGCACATACGATCAATATCTTATCGACATCAGAGGACTTTTCGATAGTCTCTATACTGTATGCAATTATCGGTTTCCCGGATACTTCAAGGTACTGTTTGGGAATATCGCTTCCCATCCTTGTTCCCGAACCTCCGGATAATATGATCGCCGCTATCATCAGAATTCCATGCTCCTGATACCGCTTATGATTTCTTTATAAGGTGTCTTATGTCCGAACAGCACAGAGGTGCCCAGTACAAATCCGCTCATTCCCATGGGAGCATATGTCTTTATCTTATCCATTGTACAAGCGCCGTCCCATATCAGATCAAAATGCATTGTCTTCTGAAGTTCCAGAAGATATTTGATCTTCTCACCGACATATGGCAGGAACATCTGCCCCGCATTTCCGGGATTAACCGACATAACCAAAACCTTGTCCACTATTCTGAGCAGCTCCAATATGGATTCGACGCTGGTTCCGGGATTTATTGCTATACCGGGAGTGATTCCGGCATTTATGATCTTTTGCAGAGTTGTGGAGGGATGATACTCCGCTTCGGGATGTATATAAACAATGTCACCCGGCCTCAGAAGATGCAGGAACATCTCGATGTTATTGTTCGGATGCTCGATCATCAGATGTACATCAAGCGGCTTCTTTGTAGCCTGTGCGATATACTTCATGTCGTAAAGGCTCATGGCAAAGTTCGGAACATATCTTCCGTCCATGATATCAATGTGAAAATAATCCACCCCGGCCTCTTCGAGTTTTTTCACTTCCTCGTTAAGATTTCCGAAGTTCGCACACATCATAGAAGCATGAATATTAAATCTCATATTACCCTCCGTTTGTGCAGATCATTTTTTTCAATATACATCCCGCCGCTCTTTGGTAGCAAGCAATGCGGTTACATCATATAAGCCCGTAATACTTAAATGCTTTATATATTCCGTCCTCATAGATCGAGTCGGTAACATAATCGGATGCCATCAAAAGTTCGGGATTACCCTGGCCCATCGCTATACCGTGAGCCGCGGCTTTGATCATTTCCATATCGTTCATTCCGTCGCCGACAGCGTATATATTCTCAGCGGGTATGTCGTAGTATTTTCTGACAAACTCCATTCCCGTTGCTTTGGAATGACCTTTGGGAACAAACTCAACCACAATATTATTATGATTGATCTCATACAGGAAATCATCGAGTTTTTCACATACAAGATCGTAGTCAGTCTCATCCGTGATATCTGCGCTGAATTTGTTGATGGGGTCGTCGCAGGTGACGGTATTAAGTTTCTTGGCCCTGTCTCCCAGAGATTCCCAGAGAGTTTTCGCAAAAGGATCATCGGGAAAATCCTCGGGATCGAAGAAGCAATTTTTGCTTCCCTCAAGAACAAGCGGCATGTGCTCATCGTGCAATACTTTAAGGGAGGTCTGTACCTGATCCCATGTAAGGAGCTTTTGGTAAAGTATCTCTCCGCCTATCTCAACATGACATCCGCATGCAGCCACCACTCCGTCCATTCCCAGCTCATCAAGTGCCTTGTACATCGTATTGGATCTGGAACGTCCTGTGTTGATAAATACCTTATTGCCCATTAATCTTGCAAGACGTATGGCATCCTTGGTACTTTCCGGGATGCGAAGCGTTTCATCCCAGATGGTCATATCTATATCAAGAAATATCAGATTCATTCTTTTTCTCCGTTCATAAGTAGTCCCTCATATCCGGCCATGAACGGGATCGTAAACATTATGGGAAAAGCATATCTGGCATGCTTCATAAAACACGGTCCCGCCATGCATACCAGAAGTGATATGAGCTGCACGGCATAAAACTTCGAAGAGCCTTTGCGTCTTCGTATAAGCATGATCATTATCCAGGTCCAAAGTCCGGGACTCTGTAACATTCCGAAAAACGAAACCCTGTCTATATATCTGTATGCGAAAATAAGGATCTCGTCCGCACCTTCAAACAATCCGGTTTTGGTAAACAGTTCACTGTCGCCTTCATATCTGACGGACGTGTCGGTTTCGGGATCAAACCATCCGTAAACGCTCAGGAAAAATGATTCGAAATATGTACCCGGATGTTTAAAGAACATCTTGGTCCAGGTTTTCAGATATCCGAAAACCACATCATTGCCCGCGCTCGTATCATAGTACTGCTTGACGGGATCCGAGATGGTGGGGTCATAGCTTTCGATCATATCTTTATAATTTCCGAAAAGAGCATTGATGCTTTCTGTCTCTTCGGAGGTAAGTTCGTCTTCATACCGTGTCATATAAAGCGCAGTCTGCTGCATGGGGATGGATAGCATCTCCTTGAGGCCGTCACTCTCCGCATGGGTGTATGCCTTGATACCTGAGGATAAAGCGGTATAAATACCCATGGGAAGTATGATCAGAACAAGTACTTTTTTTATTATATCTTTACTAAAAGAATCCTTCAGGGCATAAACGCACATAACAAGTCCGTTTGCGAAGACTATTATGCTGCCGTTATTCCTGCACATACATGTCAAAAATGCGGCAAGAAGTATCTTACATACCTGCTTTCTGTCCCCAAGAAACTTTTTCTCTTCCTCGTAAAAAGAAAGAGTAAGAAGCACATACCATATTACCGCGGCTATAAAGAAAACATCCTTGATGGCAGTGGTAACAATGTTCGAATAGATGGGAGACAGTACATATATGCCGAATACAAGTGTAAGAAGCGAAGTTTTTGCACCCCTTTTCTTTAACTCCTTTACGGTCAGAGAAAGCGCCGATGCAAGCGCGATCTCCTGAAGGATGATCCATGCAAATAATCCGAGATCGTAATTTCCAAACACCGCCTTAAACAGCTTAAACCATAGGCCGATCACTGCGGTAAGAACTATGGGGTGATGACCTGACCATGGCATCTCTCCTGTCGTCTGCATCATCTGACCGATGAAATCCGCATTATAATTTCCGGGAAAATTTAAGATCGTAACAGGCAGCCATAAAATGATAAGTATCCAAAATACATTCCTGAAAAGATGCTCATCAAATATCCTGTCGAAAAGCTTCATGCCGTTTCCGGCAGAGGATACCTTCGCAAGTCCTGCTTCGAAAAGTGCAAAGATGAGCCTGAATATCACTCCGAATCCAAGAGAAGCGAGTAACCCTCTTATCACAAAAGGGAAGGTTCCGAAAACGCCCGAAAGATTTCCGAATTCCGCTGCGGATCTTCCGAAGACCACTATGAAACCGAGTATCATCGGCAGGATGTACCCGCGTAAATATTTCGAAAATTTCTCACGAACAAACCCGATCGCCACACCGCACAAAACGGAAGCTACGATCATATCAAACTGATAATCCCCAAGGCCCGAATAAATCCTTGCTTTTATCAGATCAAGACTTACCCTGCCGTATGCCCAAAAAGGCAAGCCCTCCGTAAACTTAAAAGTCAGCGCAAATCCGGACATAAGAGCGGACAGGATAGTTTCAGCCGCATCACGGGTTTTATTCTTTTGTCCCAGGACATTTTTACTCAATACATCAACCCCACATCATATATGAGACACCCATGCACAGCCTTGTGAAGAACAGAAGGCCGCACCAAGTATGATATGCAAGAACAACTCCGCATCCCGTAATGTATGCTTTCCTGATTATGTTCTTATCTGTTTTGAAAATCTTAAGATCATTTATCCAGGTTATGAGCGAGATCCCAAAGATAAGAATGATCGTAAAAGCATATCCCCAACTGAAATTCGCATCCAGATTTCTTGCGCCTTTTTCGCTGAAAAGGAAATATTCCATGAATCCCGTTCCGGCGCATATCCAGGCAAAAAGCAGGTATCTGTTTTTGAAGATATCCTTTATGTGCAAAAGAAGCATCATAAGGGGAAATGCTATGGACAAAACGCTTACGATGGGGAGATACCCTGTATGTGCGCTCATGGCCACTCCGGGCGCTATCATTATTCCGTTTCCGCCCGCACCCGCTTTAAAAAGTGCGTTGTTCTGAAGCGTCATCACCGCCAAAGAAGGAACCACGGAGGAAGCGAAAAAGACAAGTCTTCCGAAGGGCGCTCTCTTCCCGACCATATCTGCGATCAAAAAGACCAGCATTGCGGGTGTGACCGCAAGAAAGAAATTGGGCTTAGCCGCAGTTGTGATAGTCAAAAGGAACGTGAAGAACAAATATGACTTAACTGTCAGTTTATGAGCAATGTCTTTTTCAATGCGCATATAGTCCAGTATTGTCCAAAGGCCGAGCCACTTCATCATCAGATAGGTGGAATTATGCCAGATGGATGCGGCATGCATTCCCATATATCTTCCGTCAGAAAGTCCCTTTATATAACAGGGCATGACGATGTTCAGAAGCAGCGCCAGGATAATGGCAATATTCGAATCTATTTTTTTATCCGAAACTTCCAATATCAGTTCCGCAGTAAAGAAAACCGAAAGAGCCGCAAAAAGTCCGAGAAGTATGGGAAGAAGTTCCAGGGTTCCGCTTTTTGCAAGTCCTATTATGATAAAGGAAATGAGGGAATATATAAGTCCGTCATCCACCGCAAGGCTGATGTGCGCGGGAAGATCCGACTCATAAACCGACCCTTCTGTCCAGCCCATAAACTTGTAATACAGGAAAACACACAGCACGCAATATATGGTGAGAAGCACCGCAGCCGTGATCTTATAAACTGCGGACGATCTTTTCTTATCAGACATAGAAATATCCTCCGCCGTACAGCATTACAAAGAAAGCAATTCCGCATCCGAGATGCCACACAAATACTGCCCACTCAAATATCAGCATCCATACGGGTTGTTTTTTCTTAATGGTATTTTCGATAAGGAGCATAAGTCCGGATACAAATACGAAAAATATTCCGTACATATATCCCCAGGCAAAATTACAATGCTGTAGTCTTTCTCCTTTTTCATACAGACACAGGAATTCCAAAAATCCCGCCATCATAACTTCCCATGAAAGAAGGAAGATCTTATTGTCTTTGAATCTCTTCAGATTCAGCAGCATCACAACGCCGGGAAATGCATTGGCAAGCATTATGGCAAGAACGATATTATCCGTATATACTCCCCAGGCCTTTCCGATGGCAAAGCCGATACCGCCGTCTTCTCCCGCATGAGTATTCGAACCGAAAACTCCGCCGAACTGGATCAGAAGTGTTATGAATGTGGGTACCGCGGTAGCAAGAAGGCAGAAAAACTCCTTGGTCTTCTTGCACTTTGACATAATGAGCTTAACGATCATGTGCACCGCAGCGGCACTTACGAGTACCAAAGTGAAGCTGGGCTTGGTAAGAGTCGCAAGAAGCAGGAATACTCCAAAGGTCACATATTCCTTAACATCAACATGGTCTTCGTAATATGTCAGGATATGCGCAAAGAGGAAAAAGGCCACGATGGCAAAGCCTCTTGCCGCAAGGTAAGTCTGGTTATAGTAAGGATTTGCACTGTAAACTCCGAGATTTCTGAGGGTTATTCCCGGAAGGTAGATTCCCTTGGGAGGATAGAGCATGGATACGAAAAACAGAGCATAGGTAACAAGGATGATGAACTCCTCATATGCCGTTTTGTTTTTATCTTTATCGGAAACAAGGGGCCCCAGATTCTTAAGCATGAAATACGAAAGCACTGCCGGAGATATGGAATTGAGGATGGTTGCGGAAATGGCAGCGCCCATCTGAACGCCCCCGAACAGGGCAAAGAACCTGCCCAACAGGAAATATACCGGATAAGGGAAATCAAATCCGCTGTCAATCCCCTGCATTTCAAGCAGGTATGCATCCACATCCGATCCGTAGACCAGGTATTCCGCATGATAAGCCTGATTCCTGAAGAGTACAAAAAGAAGATATGTGTACGATGCAAGCATCAGGATATATATGATCTTAGTTACCTTTTTCAAAGCCTTGATCCTCCAAAAACATATCAAATAATTATAGCATACGGGAAAGTATTAAAAAAGCGGAGCCGGGCGGCTCCGCGGTAACTTTCAACCAGTCCGGATAAGGTGATCCGGCTATATTTTAGAATATTCTTCATATTTCTCATCCTGTTCCGTATGTCTGTCCTCCTTGGGAAGTCCTTTAAAGAACCTGAGCAAGAACGGAACGGATATAAGTGCGGAGAGAATATCGGCGCACATCTGTGAACACTGGATCCCCAAAAATCCCATGAATACCGGCAGTATCACAAGAAGCGGAATATAGCAAAGTCCCGATCTTAGCATGGACAATATTGATGCCTTCCTTGCTTCCCCTATGCTCTGGAAAAGCATGTTTCCCACAACCGATATGGGTTGAACCACCACCGCGATGCACATAAACCTGAGTGCGGGGATTCCGTAATAGACCACCATGTCATCATCCCTGAACACCCTTATTATCTCCGCAGAGAAAATAATACCGAGTACCGCAAGTCCCGTCATAAGTATGGTTCCGGCTCTCCATGTTGCAAAGCAGGCTTCCCTGACTCTCTTGTATTTACCGGAACCGTAATTGAAGGCAGAGACAGGCTGGAATCCCTGTCCGATACCGATCATGGTACTTCCTATGAACATAAGAACTCTTCCGTCTATGGTCATTGCAGCGATTGCCGCATCACCGTAGGGTTTGGAGCAGATGTTGAGCACCATTGTCGAAAGCGTTGCGCATAGCTGCCTGAGCAGTGAGGGAAATCCTGTCTTGATGATCTCAAATACTCTCTTGAAAATCTCTTGCGCGGGCAATTTCAGATACGAAAGATTTATTGAGCTTATTGCTCTGTGGGACAGGAACATATACAGAAGTATCCCAAGGCTTACTATCTGGGATACCATGGTGGCAATTGCCGCACCCTTTATGCCGAGTCCGTAGTTGAACATAAGTATGGGATCGAGCGCCATATTCAGGATACCGCCGGATACCAGACCAAACATTGCAAAAAACGCCCTGCCCTCATATCTGAGAACATTGTTCAGAACACAGCTCACCGCCAGAACGGGACCTGATATCAGTATGTACATTGCATATGTTTTGGCGTATGGGAATATGGTATCTGTCGCCATTGAACCTATGAGAGAATCCAGAAAGAAAAATCCCATAAGGGTAAGAATGATGCCGGACAAAAGTGATGCAGTCACTCCCAGAGTCAGGGTCTTATCCGCTTCTTCCTTTTTACCGGCTGCAAGAAGTCTTGCTACCTTAGAACCGCTTCCCTGGCCGTACATAAATCCGAAGGCCTGAAAAACGGACTGAACACTCATTACTATTCCGATAGCCGCACTCGCACTTGTGTTGATCTTTCCGACAAAATACGCATCCACCAGATTGTATACCATGGTTATCAGCATACTTATGACTGTCGGAACGGCAAGTGTAAATACCAGCTTTCCCGGAGGCGTAAGGATCATTTTTTTATACTGTCTTGCTTCGTCCTCGTTCACTTGATCCTTCTGCCTTTCATATCATTTTCATTATCATTTCAAGATTTCTTTTATACGCTCTACGGTATCTGCTTCCAGTACAAGGGACGCAAGACTCCTGCAGCTGGACATGGTAAGTCCGCGGACCGCCTTTTTGATCTCGGCTACTTTATATGGAGACACACTAAGATTCCTGACACCAAGTCCCAAAAATACAGGGATCATGCAGGGATCCGACGCGGCCTCGCCGCATACCGTAACGGGTATTCCCACGCTGAGAGCTGCATCACAGATCTGCTTGACGGATCTTAATACCGCAGGCTGATATATGCTTACATATCCCGCCATTGCCGGGTTTCCTCTGTCGGCGCACATAATGTACTGTGACAGATCATTGGTTCCTATGGAAAAGAAATCGACTTCTCTGGCAAGTTCCTTTGCACACATGACCGCAGCAGGTGTTTCCATCATGCACCCGAGCTTTATATCATCACGATATGATATGCCGTGTTTTCCGAGTTCATACCTGCATCCTTCAATAAGATGCCTAGCCTCTATAACTTCGGAAAGCGACGTTACCATAGGGATCATTATATCAATATTTCTTCCCTTTGATGCTTTAAGTATTGCCTTGATCTGGATCATAAAACCGTCCGGATCAAGAAGGCTTCTTCTGATACCCCTTAATCCCAGAGCGGGATTGTCTATGTGGCTCTCACTTTCAAGAAGGGAATCCGGACCTTTGTCCCCGCCCACATCCATGGTTCTGATAACCGTATTCTTTCCCACAAAAGAATCCGCTATTCGGGCATAGATCTCCTCCTGTTCATTCTCGGGATAATTAAGACCGCCGGTCATGAACAAAAATTCCGTTCTTACAAGTCCCGCTCCGTCCGCTAAAGCCGCTTCTTCCGGAACATCGCCGGAACTGATATTGCAGAGCACTCCGATCTCTGTTCCGTCCTTGGTCTTTACGGGTTCCGCAATCTGAGGCTTTACACCGGTCACAGACTTGACCTCGGGCACATGCTTTCCCGAATACTTATTTTTTTCTTCCGCAGTGGGATCGATTATTACAACTCCGGATTTACCGTCTACGATGCATTCTTTGCTGCCGGATACATCATCCGAAGTGTAAGGAACACCGAATACCGAGGTGATCCCCATGGATCTGAGTATTACCGCAGCATGGGAAGCTTCGCTTCCGCCGCGCATTACAATGGCTTTAACATTTTCCGCCTTACAGCTTACTATCTGTGCCGCAGATAACCTGTCGGCAAATATAATATCACCGTCATCTCCGGCATCACTGTTTGAAGTAACGTTTTTTTCGCCTCCCATAAGAGACATAATGCCGCTCTTTACTTCTTCAAGATCTTCGTTTCTTGCGATCAGTGTCTCATCGCCCGAAGCGTTAAGAATGTCCGCATATTTCCGGCACGCTTCTTCAAGCGCATCCTCTGCGAACATCCCGGAATCTATCAGCTCGAGAACTTCATCCGAAAGCACGGGATCTCTTGATATCATAATCTGCGCGGAAATGATATCCTTGCCTTCCTTGGTAGAGCTTTCCGAAGCAATGGATTTCATGGAACTTTCATATTCCAAAAGAGCATCAAAAAAACGCATCCTTTCGAAGTCAGCGTCAGCCTTCTCCCGCTTTACCTCGCCGGAGCCTGACGCAAACCTCGCACGGATACGTCCTATTACGATTCCATCTTTAATGGGTAATCCTTTATACTTCATCGAATACCTTCATTATGTCTTCATACCCGGGAAGCTTGCCTACAAATACGGCTGCACTTCCGGCAGCAACTCCGAGTTTAAGCGCATAACCCGGATCATGTTCATCGAGGAATCCCTTGATAAATCCGGCGGTCATTGAATCTCCCGCGCCGAATGCACCCAGTGCTTTTCCGGCAGGAGCCTTGCACTTATGAACATCACCGTTCTTATCAAGAAGCAGAGCACCGTCTGCCCCCATAGATACTATAACATTCTCAGCGCCTTCTTTGTGAAGTTTTTCTGCCTCTTTTGTGATATCTTCGATGGATCTGAGATCTTTTCCCGAAGCCTGGCAGAGTTCTTCGAGATTCGGCTTAATGAGGAAAGGCTTATACTTCAGAGCCTTCTTAAGCCTGTCACCCGTCATATCCACAACTACCTTAACACCCTCAGGCACCGACTTTAAGATTCTCTCAAGGGTATCCTCAGGAGCTTTCGTAGGCATGCTTCCCGCGATAACGAGGAAATCCTCGTCCGTCAGCTTCTCTATTTTCTCGCAGAGATCATCAACCGACTCATCCTCGACCAAAGGTCCGGCCGCATTAAGCTCGGTCTCTTCATATCCGCGCTCAGCCTCTTCTTCAAAAGGAGTTCTGATCTTGACATTGATGCGGCTTATTCCGTTCTTGTAAGGAAGCATGATAAAACCGGTACGGATTCCGATGCTTCTTAAGGTTCCTTCGATCTCATCCCCGGTGGCACCCGCTATAAATCCGAGAGCTCTTGTGGGAACATCCAGATTCTTCAGCACAACGGAAACATTGATCCCCTTGCCTCCCGCACGAAGTTCTTCCTTGGAGGATCTGTTAGTGCCGCCCTTTTTAGGGTAAGCGGCAGGATACATTACATAGTCAAGGGACGGGTTTAATGTAAGAGTGTAGACCATTTTATTTCCTCCTTGGTTTCAACATGCTGAAGAAAAGCAGCATGGGGAACAGCTCAAGTCTTCCCGCAAGCATGTCAAAGATCAGTATTATTTTCGAATAAGCGGAAAAGAAACCGTAGTTACAGGTAGGACCTACAAGTGAAAGGCCGGGGCCGATGTTGTTGATGGTTGCGGCAACAGCGGTAAATCCCGTTGTGAAATCATAGTTCTCGATACTTACGAACAAAAGCGATATGAAGAATATCACAAAATAGATCGAGATAAATACGTTGGTAGAACGGATGACAGGCTCTTTAACAATGTTTCCGTCCATTCTCAGCAGCTTGACCTCCCTGGGATGACGGAGAACCGACAACTCCTTGGCAAACTGCTTCATGAGTAGAACTATCCTGTACACCTTGACTCCGCCTGCGGTTGATCCGGAACATCCGCCTATCATCATAAGCATCAGGAGTATGGTTCTGGAAAGCTCCGGCCACATATCAAAGTTCGCAGTGGAATATCCGGTTGTGGTCATGATCGAAGCTACCTGAAAGAATGCATAGCGAAGCGATTCGCCGGTACTCTGATACAGGTGTCCGATATTAAGTGCGATGATGAGTGTAGAAGCAAGTACGATCGCAAGGTAATATTTTACTTCCTCGATATGGAATGCTTCTTTGATCTTGCGGGATATTATAAAGAAGTAAAAAGTATAGTTTATTCCGCTGGCCGCCATAAACACGGCGATTATCATCTGCTGCACGGCAGTGTATGTTCCGCAGGATTCGTTTACCAGTCCGAAGCCGCCGGTTCCGACGGTACCGAAGGTCAGAAGTGCGGATGAATACAGATCCATTCCGGAAATAAGAAGTGCCACCATCTCAGCTATGGTGATACCGAAATACATACTGTACATAAGTCTTGCGGTATCGCGTACATGAGGAACTATCCTCTCTACCGAAGGTCCGGTGGATTCCGCTCTCATCAGGTTCATATCGGAAGTTCCCAGCATGGGAAGAACCGCCATCATGAACATGAAGATTCCCATACCGCCGATCCAGTGCATAAAGCTTCTCCAGAACATTCCGGATCTGCTGAGCGAGGTTACGTCGGAAAGGATACTCGCTCCGGTGGTGGTAAATCCGGAAACGGTTTCAAACAAAGCATCGATATAATCCGGGATATCTCCGCTGAGCATAAGGGGAAGTGCTCCGAACACGGATAGAACTACCCAGCACAGAGCAACGATTATGTATCCTTCTTTGAGGGAAAGATTTTTTCCGGGCTTTATTCTTGCGAGAGGAATTCCGAGAACAAGGCAGATAAGGACGGTGAGCAGATACCACATCCAGTTACCGTCCCGATATATTAATGAAATTATCATGGGAAGCAGCAGAAATGCACTCTCAAACAGTAAGAGTATTCCCACGATATAAAGGATTATCGAATTCTTTTTCATGATTACTCGAGAATCTCCTTGATATTGGCGATCCTTCCGCCGCTCATGACTATAATGACTCTGTCCCCAACCATCAGCTGATCCTGACCTGTGGGGATGATGTTCTTACCGTTTCTTAAAATACTGCAGACAAGCGTATCCTTCCTGATCTTAAGATCCTTGAGCATCATGCTTGTTACCGCAGACTCTTCCTTGATCTTAAACTCAATGGCCTCCGCCTTTCCATCCTCGAGCTTGTAAAGAGACTCAACGTCATTGGACGGATCGGTGGAAAGAGAACGTGCAAACTTTACGATATAATCCGCAGTTATTGCGGAAGGATTGATGATGGTATCCAGATTCAGCGCATCGATAACGGAACCGAAATTAAGCCTTCCGATCTTGGTAACTACCTTAGCCTTGGAATGCTTGCCGGCATAAAGGGACAGAAGAATGTTCTCCTCATCAAGTCCCGTAAGAGCGGCAAATCCCTGGAATGAAGACAGATCCTCCTGATCCAGCAGGTCTCTGTTTGTTCCGTCTCCGTGTATGATCCTTGCTGCGGGAAGTCCTTCAGAGAGTTCTTCGCATCTCTTATAGTCCATCTCAACTATGGTAGATTTGATGCCGGAGCGTAAAAGCCTCTCCGCCAGATAGTATGACAGGGTTCCTCCTCCGACGATCATGGCATTTCTTACCCTGCCCTTTACGACACCAAGCTTTTTAAAGAACGCAAGGGCATCTTTTCTGGTAGCTGCAATACTGACATCATCATCCGCAGCAAAAGAGAAATTACCTTTGGGGATAATAACCTCTTTGCCTCTTCTGATGGTACAGACGATGGTACCTTTAAGAATATCTTCTCTCAGGATCGAAAGAGGCTGTCCGCAAATGGACATCTCTTCGGTTACGTGAAAATGGAAAAGCTCAACTCTTCCGCCCGAGAAGGTATCGATCTTAAACACCTGGGGGAAGAGGAATACTCTGGAAATCTCCATTGCAGCGGTATCTTCGGGATTGATGACCATCGCAAGGTTGAATTCTCTCTTAAGGAAATCTATCTCATGAGAGTAGATGGGATTTCTGACCCTGGCTATAGTCTTACACCTGCCGGCTCTTCCTGCGATAAGACACGCGAGAAGGTTCTTCTCATCGGAATCCGTGACCGCTATAAAAAGGTCGCAATCCTTGATACCCGCCTCAAGAAGTGACTGGTAACTGACACCGTTACCTATTACTCCCATGGCATCGTAATGATTGGTTACGGCTGCAATAGCTTCGCTGTCTTCATCGACAAGCGTAATATTATGATCTTCGCTGGACAGCAGCTTGGTGATCACGACACCTACCTTGCCGCATCCGACTATGACTATGTTCATATATCCTCCGGGGCATATATGCCACCATTTTACGTCCGAAACACTACATGATGTATAATACTATTTTAACAGGGATATTTCAATCAAAGCCCTGAGTAACCGTTTGACCAAAAACAGGCACTGATATATTATTTTTCTATGGAAAATTCTCGTAAAAAACTGACTTACATCACACTTGCGATTCTTGCAATAACTGCCGTTATTGTTTTCTATGGCAACCGCATCATCCCCTTTATGATGGATGATCTCTGGTATTCGACCCTTTTGGATTCCGATAAGCCCATATCATCCCTGAGTGACATTATTCACGCCCAGATCTGGCACTGGCACAACTGGGGCGGAAGAAGCCTTGCTCACGGTCTTCTCCAGCTCATTCTCCTTGCGGGCGAAGGTTTTGCGGATGTTTTAAACACTCTCTGGCTCTTTGTATTATCCGGTACGGTGATACTCTGTTCCAAAACATCCTCTGCAGAAATTAAAAGCCGGCTCACTGCAATAACCCTTACATCCGGACTTATCCTCGGCCTTTCAGCCAACTGGAAGATGAGCATGTTCTGGGAAGCAGGTGCCGCCAATTACCTCTACATCACCGCCTTCCTTCTTTTCTATATGTTTTGCTACTTAAGGGAAGTCGAAGGTAATGCAAAGCCCCTCCCCGGAATTGTATTCTGGATGATCCCCCTTGCCCTCATCGCAGGCTGGAGCAACGAGAACATGGGCCCCACCTGTTTTATCGTATCGGTGATCGTTATGTACCTTATAAAGAAGAGCTCCCGCAGGATTCCCTTCTGGATGATCGAGGGAAGCATCATCTGTTTCATCGGATGCGTTTTCTGCATCGCGGCTCCCGGAAATTTCGTAAGAGCGGCTGAAGCCGAAAAAGAATACGGAATTCTCTGGAAGCTTTTCCTCAGATGCTACGGCGAGTGCAAAGCTCTCTTCTCATTCCAGATCCTGACCCTGCTCACACTCGCGGCTGTTTTGGTAATAAGCATCTCCATCCTTGGAATAAAGCTTAAGAAAACAGAGATCATACTGCTTGTTGCCGCTCTTCTTTCATGGGGCGCAATGATCCTCTCTCCCCACTATCCCGACAGGGCAACCTTCGGAACAATGTGCCTTATGATCTGTGTGATCGTATCCCGCAGCCTTTTTATCATCGAAAAGAAAAAAGAGGCGCTGTGGCCTCTTTATCTCGGTGCTGTTTTGATCTGGCTGAAGGGTATGTATGATATCGGCGAATTCATCGCGATCTACCTCGGATGGATCAAATGATCATTTGCGTGCCAGATGAGGAGATTCGTTATACTCTTTGATAAACTCCTTGGTATAATCCGCATCCGATCTGCAGGGTGCGTATACGGTTCCGTACTTTTGTCTAGTTTCTTCACCTTTTCCGGTTATCAATAATACGGTAGGTTTTCTGACTTCAAGGATTGCCTTGTGAATGGCTGCTCCTCTGTCTTCTATTTCTTCGTATTCAATACCCGCTTCACGAGCATACTTTGCAACCTCGGCAGAGATCTCATCTGCGGGATCCGGTCCGGGATCCTCGGCACAAATGTAGATCTTATCTCCATACTTGGCGGCAACCTGAGGAAGCTCGTATCTTCTCTGATAAGCCTTTCCGCCGGGACATCCGAATATTCCGACGATCCTGTATCCGGGGAATTCTTTTTTGACAGATGAATAAAGAGCTTCGAAGCTGAGCTTGTTATGGGCATAATCAACGAATGCGTTTACAAGTCCGTCCTCACTCTTAAAAAGTTCCATTCTTCCGGGGGATTTTGCTTTCCTTAATCCGGCCTTGATGCAATCTACGGGAATGTTATAAATTTCCGCAGCTGCGATAACACCCAGTGCGTTTTCCACATTGAAAAGGCCGGGCATGGTAAGTTCAAATTCTTCTTCAAAAGCGGGAGCTTTCTTTTTGGTAACGGAGAAGAAAATACTGCTTCCCTCTTTTCGGATGTCATGTGCGTAATAATCCGCATCCGGGTTCTTACAGCTGACGGTTGTAATATCCCCCGCAGCTTTTGCTTCCTCAAGCACTCTTTCTGCGCAGTCCGTATCAAGGCAGACAACCGCATGCTCGGAAAGAGCAAACATCTTCATCTTGGAAGAAAGATAATCTTCGAAATCCTTGTGCTCATTGGGACTGATATGATCCTCGGAGATGTTCAGGAATACCGAAACGTTAAATCCGATGCCGAGAACCCTGTCATACTTAAGAGCCTGACTGGAAACTTCCATTTCCATAAAATCTATATTACTGTTTACGGCATTATAAAAATGCCTGTGAAGTTCAAGAGACTCGGCGGTTGTGATGTGGGATTCTTCTCTGACGACACCGTCATAATTGTCGATGGATGACAACACTCCGCTCTCCGGCTTACCGATGCTTTCCAGATATTCATCCACAACATATTTCATATAATAGGTGGAAGTGGACTTTCCCTTGGTTCCGCCAAAACCTGTAATATTTAATTTCTTCTGCGGATAATCATAGAAAAGATCTCCCAGAAGAGGCATAGCTTTTCTGATATCGGATACGATCAGTGCAGGAACATCCCCGCCCTCTTCATATCCCGTCTCCGAGATGTACGCGCATGCTCCGTCAGCGATCGCAGACTTAAGATATTCCGGTTTAAATGCGGCACCCTTACATATAAAAAGAGTACCGTCTTTAACCTCTCTTGAATCGTAGGTCACAAAAGCGATCTTTTTTTCGAAGCCGTCCTCATTGATGCATTATTTCAAAAGTCCCGCTTCATCGAGCGCTTCTTTATATTGTCTTAGCGTTAAAACCTGAGCCATTTTATATTCCTTACAGTTCCTCGTATTCGGCACCGCTTCTTGTTATGGATTCTCTTACAAGTACATCGAGAGCATCAACGCAGTGCATGGGAACTTTGTGATGTTTCTTATATACGCTGAGTTCCGTGCAGGCAAGGATTATAACATTGCATCCCTTGCCCTGCAGATTGGTGACTGCAGCATGAAATTTATCTTCGTCTCCCAGTTTTCCGGCTTTTATATCATCATAGATAAGAGACATAACCTTCTGCTGGTATTCAGGATCGGGTATCTCGGACTCAAGGCCGAACTTCTCGCAGGCCTTCTGATAAAGCCCAGTCTTAACAGCTCCGTCGGTCGCAAGGATTCCCACCTTCTTAACCTTGATCTCACCCTCCGCAATATATCTGGCGGTTTCCTCGATCATGTTGATAACCGGGATCTCGGTCATGGCCTGGATCTTATCAAGGAAGAAATGCGAAGTGTTACAGGGAATTGCAATGTTTCCCGCACCGCACTTTTCAAGTTTTTCGATCTCGCCCTTCATGGCATCAAGCAGTTCATCATATTCTCCGGAATTAATGGCACCGGTTCTGTCAGGCATGGACGCATGACTTAATATGACCATGTCGATATGATCCTGATCCCTCAAAGCTTTCGTATGTGCAATTACTTCTTCGTAAAAATATGCGGTAGCCTCGGGGCCCATTCCGCCTATTACTCCGAGAATCTTTCTCATGCGGATATCTCCATATCAGATCTTGTAATACTTCTTAAACTTCACATAATGGCTGAAGTAAGTTCTGATCATCCTGTACATTCTTCCGGGATTCGAATCCCCCTTTAAGAATACGGGATTAACAACCTTCCCGTCCTTCCAGAGTTTCTTCATCCTGCTCTTAAGGTCTTCGTCCTTGACATATTTAAGAGCAACGCCTTTGGGAACAACGGTCCAAAGACGCTCTTCCCTTGCATATTTAAGAGGAAGATCCTTGCCGTAGAAATAATCTTCCGTAATGTATTCCGCCACATTAAATCCGGAACCCGTCACATAGAAATTACTTCTTCCCTGTCTGGTATTTATCTCGAAGAACTTGAACTTTCCGTCACGGGTATCGTATTTGATATCGAAATTCGAATAACCCACATAGTGCATGGATTCGAGAAGATTCTTAACCCTCTCCATAAGCTCGTCATTGGGCTCGGTGATGATAAGGGCATGATTTCCGAGTCCGTGGGGAGTGTGCTCTTCCAGAAGAACATGTCCCAGACACATCATCTTTACTTTTCCGTTATGATCCGAATATGAAGTAAGCACTCTCATGTACTCATCATTTCCGGGTATCCTGTCCTGGATGATCATCTTGTCGGTATATCCGGCGCCGTAGATATCATCAAGAACGCTTATAAGCTCATCCCTGTCATGGATGGTATAAACCTTCTTCTGTGTATCAAAGGGATGTTCCCAATACTGAATACCGTTTGAAGGCTTCATGATGACGGGATATTCGAAATTCATCTCGAACTCTTTCCCCATGGACCTGTCGTAGATGACCGTTCCGGGGTAATCGATGCCCCACTTGTCGCAAAGACCGTAAAAGGTCTCCTTCATCTGAAGTGAATGCATGAGCTCATAATCTATATAAGGAGTGATAATATTCTCCGCAAGTTCCGCTTTATGCTTGGAGCAAAGAGCCACATAAGAATCGCCGCAGCCGACAAGTATTATGGTCTTATCCTTGTGATCCGCCGCGAATTTATTGATCCTCTCCACGAAATACTCATCCGTTTCGATACGAGGATCTGCTTCGTATTCGATTATCCTGCTGTCGAAGCTCGGTCCTGTGGGATATTTCCCAAATACATAACACTTGACATTATATTTCTCGTAAAAAGCTCTGGAGACGGAATATGTGTTAATATCTCCTCCGAGCATCACGGGAATAAACTCTTTTTCCGTAAAAGATAAGGCCATTTTTACGTTCCTTTCAACGTTTTCCCATTTTTTCAACAACTTTTAGTATATCACAAACTGGATTATTATCCACTTTTGAAGTAAAATGTGAATTCGAGGTAAAAATTATGAGAAATATCGGATCAACATTATTAAAATTTCTTGGCGTATTGCTCGCCATAATCGTCGTAGCTTTCATCGTTTTATTGATCGTAATATCAGTAAGAGAATATAAGCCGGCGGATTGGGAACAGCTGGAAGTATCTTCCAACGCTTCACCCGAAGAAGTTATCTTACCCGGTGACAGTATTAAGTTAGTCACCTGGAATGTAGGATGCGGAACTCTCGGAGACAATGCGGATTTCTTTATGGACTATGGTGAAATGGTTTATACCGCAGACGTTCAGAGAGTAGGAGAAAACATAGGCGGTGTCATATCTGCCCTAAGAGATATAGATCCCGATTTTATGCTCCTTCAGGAAACCGACATCAATTCATCCAGATCCTATCATGTAAATGAAAAAGATCTGATCTTCGGTGCATTTCCCGCCTACGATAACACCTTTGCCTATAACTTTAAGGTAGATTACATTCCCTACCCCATCCCTCCCATCGGCAAAGTAGAGAGCGGACTTACCACCTTTTCACGTTACGGAATATCGTCAGCAGAGAGGATCCAGCTTCCCTGTCCTTTCAAATGGCCCATAAGATGTCTCAATCTCAAGAGATGCCTTTCCGTTAACAGGATTCCCATCGAGGGAAGCGACAAACAGCTGGTCATCGTAAACCTTCATCTTGAAGCTTATGACGACGGCGAAGGAAAAACAGCCCAGACCAGAATGCTGGCAGACTTCCTTCAGACAGAAGCTGCTGCAGGAAACTATGTAATAGCAGGCGGTGATTTCAACCAGAGATTCTCAAGCACCGACGTCTCCGCATATCCCGAATACGAAGGCACATGGCATTGCGGATTGCTTCATGAGATCGAATTTGGAGAGCATCTGAAATTCTGTCAAGATTCTTCATCACCCACCTGCAGATCCCTTGACAAGCCTCTTGTAAATGCAGACAGGGATACTTTCCAGTACTATGTTATCGACGGCTTCATCATTTCCGACAATATAGAAGTAAAATCCGTGGAAACCATCGATAAACTGTTCACCTATACCGATCACAATCCCGTGGTCCTTGAAGTGATTTTAACCCCTTAATCCATTATTCAGACATGTAAAAAGGCCTCCCGCCTATGCGGGAGGCCTTATATATTCTCATCAGATCTCGAACAGATCGCTGTATGCCTTGAGTGCGCCGTCGGTCTCGTGTGCGAGAACCTTCTTGGCAAGAACTTTTCCGAGCTGAACGCCTTCCTGATCGAAGCTGTTTAAATTCCATACGAATCCCTGGAACATAACCTTGTTCTCAAAGTGAGCAAGGAGTGCGCCGAGTGCTTCGGGAGTGAGCTTTTCTCCGATGATGATGCTGGAGGGTCTGTTTCCTGCGAAGTTCTTGTTGCTGTTCTCATCGGACTTGCCGCAGGCAAATGCCATGATCTGAGCTGCAACGTTTGCGCAGAGCTTCTTCTGGCTGGTAGAACCCTGAATGTCTACATCAACACCCTGCTGGCTCTCCTTGAAACCGATGAACTGAAGAGGGATGATATCGGTTCCCTGATGAAGGAGCTGATAGAATGAATGCTGTCCGTTGGTTCCGGGCTCGCCGAAGATAACGGGACCGGTCACATAATCAACGGGCTCTCCGAAACGGTTAACGGATTTACCGTTGGACTCCATATCAAGCTGCTGGAGATGAGCGGGGAATCTGCTCATTGCCTGGGAATAAGGAAGAACTGCGGTCGATCCGTATCCGAGTACATTTCTCTCATATACACCGATAAGCGCATCGAGAAGATCGGGATTGGAAAGGATATCCTTGCCGGTAGCAATCTTGTCTTCCTCTGCAGCTCCGTTTAAAAATCTTGCGAAGATCTCGGGTCCGAATGCAAGTGAAAGAACCGCGCCGCCTACGGCTGAAGTTGATGAATATCTTCCGCCGATATAATCATCCATGAAGAATGCACCAAGATAATCACTGTTTCCTGCAAGAGGAGAAGTCTCTGAGGTAACTGCGATCATGTGCTTAGCGGGATCAAGGCCTGCCTTCTTAAGAGCATCCTTAACAAATGCTTCGTTGGTAAGGGTCTCAAGAGTGGTTCCCGACTTTGATACAAGAATGAAAATAGAATGGGCAACATCGACATTTGCAAGAACGCCTGCTGCATCATCGGGGTCAACATTGGAAATGAACTGAGCCTGCATCTTGAAGAAGCCGTTAACCTTAGCCCAGTTCTCAAGAGCAAGGTACATTGCTCTGGGGCCGAGGTCCGATCCTCCGATACCGATCTGTACTGCGGTGGTGAACTTCTCACCCTTCTCGTTGGCTATCTCACCTGAGTGAACCTTATTTGCAAAAGCTGCGATCCTCTCCTGCTGTTCTACATAGAAAGCTCTCTTGTCGGTACCGTCGCACTCTACCTTATTGCCGAGCTGTCCTCTGGTAAGGTGATGAAGAACAAGTCTCTTCTCACCGGTATTGATAACTTCGCCGTTGTAAAGAGCTTCGAACTTCTCTGCGAGGCATGCCTCATCGGCGAGCTTCTGAAGATCCTTTAATATAGCATCATCAACATTCTTGGCAGCATAGTTAAATGCCATACCTGCAGCCATCTTTGATGAATACTTAGCAACTCTTTCTGCACCTTCCGCTCCTGCCATAACCTTGGTAAGGTCTGCGGGAGTATCGGATGCAAGTTTTGCGGATGCATCCAATTTGTCATAGTTTATCCACTTAATAGCCATAATGTTGTCCTCCTTGGCCCATTTACTAATCCGCAGAATATATTACACATTTAAAGGTGATATTTCAAATATAAATCTAATCATAGGAAACCGTCGTTTCGTAGATTCTGACGCTCCTTGCTTTTATCCTAAAAGCCCCATGGCAACGCTCTCTTTCCGTATCGAAAGGCCTTTCCAGATATGTGTCCGCAGCAAGGACCCAGGAATATCCGCATCCTTCGGGAAGTGCAGGGAGATTCGCATCCAGATCCTCCCAATAGGAATTGACCGCAACAAACACCGCCTGAGGATAGCCCTTGTTAAATTTACCCGGATATCCCGCAAAACATATACCTATATAGTGGGAATAATCGCAGAAATCACTTCTCCAGGCCTGAGTATCATGAACGGACATTCCGGGAAGTCCGAAGGCATCGTTTCCGCAGTTCTTCCTGATACAATCATGTTCTTTTCTGAACCTTATCAGGTTCTTGAAAAAATCATACAGATCCCTGTTAGCATCCAGATCCGTCCAATTAAGCCACGCGATGTTATTATCCTGACAATAAGCGTTATTGTTACCGCCCTGGGAATTTCCGAACTCATCGCCCATGAAAAACATCGGCGTTCCGCGGCTCATCATCAGCACCGCAGCGGCATTTCTGACCATCCTGCGTCTTAAAACATTTACTTGCGTATCCGTGGTCTCGCCTTCCGCTCCGCAGTTCCAGCTCCTGTTGTCATCGGCTCCGTCGGTATTGCCCCAGTTATTCTCTTCATTGTGCTTTTGATTGTAGGTATACAGATCATGAAGCGTGAAGCCGTCGTGGCAGGTGAGGAAATTAACCGAGGCATTGTGTCCTCTGACTTCAGGGATATAAAGGTCGGGAGAGCCTGTCATCCTCTTGGCTGCATCACAGGCTGTTCCCGCATCGCACTTCAGGAAGGATCTCATATCATCCCTGTATCTTCCGTTCCACTCCGCCCATCTGTTCCATGACGGGAAAGTGCCTACCTGATAAAGTCCGCCCGCATCCCATGCCTCCGCGATCAGCTTTACATTTCCCAGAATAGGGTCGTATGCAAGGCTCTGCAGAAGTGGCGGCTTGCTCATGGGAGATCCGTCTTCATTTCTACCTAATATAGAAGCAAGATCGAATCTGAATCCGTCGATATGATATGTGATAACCCAGTATCTGAGACAGTCTAAGATGAAATTCTGAACGATCGGGTGATTACAGTTAAGTGTATTTCCGCATCCCGAGAAATTGTAATAGTATCCGTCCGGTGTGAGCAGGTAGTAGATATTGTTATCGATTCCCTTAAAAGAAAACACCGGCCCGTGCTCATTTCCCTCAGCGGTGTGATTGAACACAACATCCAATAAGACATCAATGTCATTTTCATGACAAAGCTTTATGAATTCTTTTAACTCTGTGCCTTCCCTGTTGAACTCTACGGCAGATGTATAACTGGTATTGGGCGAAAAGAAAGAGACGGTATTATACCCCCAATAATCAATCAGCTCTCTTCCGTAGAAATCTCTGTGATCCAGAGTCTCGTCAAATTCAAAGATAGGCATAAGTTCCAGTGCATTCACACCCAGTTCCTTCAGATAAGGAAGCTTTTCCATTATGCCGGCAAAGGTTCCCGCCTTATCACCGGTACCCGAAGACTTATCCCTGGTAAACCCTCTTACGTGCATTTCATAGATGACCAGATCTTCCATGGACTTATGTTTTCTCGTACGCTTGCCCCAGTCGAAATTGTTTTTGACGACCCTTGCCTTATATATGGAATCGTTATAGGTTCCCCACTTGCTCTGCCCGGTAACGGCTTTTGCATAAGGATCAAGTATTATCTTGTTCCTGTCGAAAATAAGCCCTCTGGAAGGATCATAGGGTCCGTCAAATCTGTATGCGTATTCGAACTCTTCGATGTCGATGTCGAATACGATCATTGACCAGACATTTCCTATTCTGTAATTGTCCGGAAAGGGAAGAACGGCATAGGGAACATTGCTCTCTCTTTTAAAAAGGAGAAGCTCACAATAATATGCCTGATTTGATGAAATGGTGAAATTAACGCCCGTAGGGATGGCCGTTGCCCCGTTCAGTTCATATATCCCGGGACGGACGCCGTATCCCGAGATGATATCATAAGGCTCCATGTGGATCTCACCGAGATTGGAAAGAGCCGCACGGAAATCCGATATATTCGCAAATTTTTGGACCGCATTATTGGTCTCAAGCGCTATGGTCTTTTCCTTATCCGAAGATTCCTTAGCGGATGTCTTGAGATCGGTATTTTTTGCGGTGGGTTTTGTTTTGACCGACGGGGACTTTGATACCCCTTTAGAGTTCTTTGAAGGGGTCTTCTTTCCTGTGTTTTCTGCCATGAAAAATCCTCCCATAAGAAACGTCCTACAGACCTGTAGATTATACCATTTTTTGCCTTATTTGCATATATCGGGGGCTTGTGATAGTATCTTTCGGTGCCGAAAGAACAATTTCGGGCAAGTAATCGTAAGGAGAACATGAAAAAATGGAAAAGAAAACTAGAAATCTGCTTATCGGATTGGGAGTATTTGCAGTTCTGATCGCCGTCCTGCTTATCATCTTCAACCTGAATAAGCCCCAGGCTCAGCCCGCACCCGCAGCAGAGACCGAAACTGCAGAAACCGAAGAGTCGGTAAATACTGACGAACAGTCAGAAGAAGCTGAAACCGCAGACGAGCAGACAGCTGAGGAGCAGAATGCCGAGGATACCGCTTCGGATGAAGCAACAGATGATGCCGAGGGAAGCAAGAACATCGTCATCGAAGTTAAGGATTCCGAAGGAAATGTAACCACCTATGATGTTACCACCGATGCTGAATTCCTCAGACAGGCTATGGACGAGGCTGAAGGACTTACATATGAAGGAACCGACAGCGAATATGGTATGATGGTAGAAGTCGTTAACGGAGAGCAGGCCATCTATGCAGAAGACAACGCTTACTGGGCTTTCTATGTAAACGGTGAGTACGGCAACTATGGCATTGATTCACAGCCCGTTACCGATGGTGACACCTATTCAATAGTTTACGAAGCAGCTAACTAAATTTTTCATCCGGCAGGCTTCATAAGTCTGCCGGTATTTTTATATGGAAAAGAAATTCGGGATAAAAGACATAGCATACATCGGAATGGCTGTCGCTCTTATAGAAACCTGTAAGATGGCTCTTGCTTTCCTTCCTAACATCGAGCTGACCTCATTCTGGCTCGTAATGTTTACACTTCTGATGGGGTGGAAAGCCTTTTTCATAGTACCTATATTTATTGCCATAGAAGCAAGTCTCTACGGTCCCCATGTCTGGGTTATCATGTATCTTTATGTATGGCCCATACTGGTTCTTCTGACACACCTTTTCCGTAAGAACACAAATGTTCTGTTCTGGGCTCTTTTGTCCGGATTCTTCGGACTGTTTTTCGGAGCTTTATGCACCCCGGCCCAGGTCATATTTTTCACCAAACCTGATACCTTTGACACTGCGGTCAAGGCAGGTTTTGCATGGTGGGTCGCAGGCATACCCTACGATGTAGCCCATGCTGTAGGAAACTTCACCCTAATGCTGGTTCTGTATACCCCTATTAGGATTGCAGTTAACAAATTAAGGACGTTTTCACATTGACGCATCCGTAAAAAAACTATATATTATTGAAGTTGGCATTACTGCCGATATGGAGAAGTATCGAAGCGGTCATAACGGGGCGCACTCGAAATGCGTTTGCCCTCCGGGGCACGAGGGTTCGAATCCCTCCTTCTCCGCTATATAAGAAAACCTGAGAGCTTTGCTCTCAGGTTTTTCTTTATCATTCATCCATTTTGAAATCAGAACAGCTTTCCAGGATGATACTTGAGTCTTCCTGAACGAATATTTCAATCTTGACCCTTACCGCATTTTCATAATCGGGAACGGGGCTGTACTTATAGACATATCCAGTGGGTGCGGACAGATATACATGCCCGTCTTCAAATTCAATACCTATTATATCCGACCAGACAATCTTCTCAAGCTGGTTATGCTTCTCAAAAGGCTTGACGTGTATTCCGAACCAAGCGCTTACATAACCGGGAGTTATCTGGAACACATTGAACTCCTGCCTTGCACTGTCCCAGTTGTATCCGATATTTTCATCAAGATAATCGGCAAAATACTGACTGTCATATCTGGTTAATTTATAACTGCCTCCACCAGTTTCCACGATGCAAAGTCCGTACTGAGATATTCCTGTGCCGGTTCCTTCGCATTCCGCGATCAGATATTCATCCTCTCCGTCTCCGTCCGCGTCAAACTTCTCGATCCTCGGACCATATGCCCCCATGGCAATATCTACGGGATATTCCTGTTCTCCGTCCACGATCACGGATTTTCCGGTCACGTAGTCCTGTCTGAGATACACCGATCCGTCCGAGGAATAATAATCATATACATTTCCTTCGGATTTTTCAGGCACTTCATGTGCTATATACGAATCAAACAGCTGAAGATAATCAAAGGGCTCATCTCCAAGCAAAAGTCTTATTGCCAGATGCGGACCTGTTGAATTACCGGTAGATCCGATGGTTCCGATAACATCACCTGCACTTACCACATCGTTTACATTTACGCTTACTTCTTCAAGATGACAGTATGTAACCGTAATAAGTCCTGCGGACTCTACTATATAATTTCCGTCTTTATCATCAAATCCCGTTTCTTTTATGGTGCCGTCCGTAGCCGCATATACGGGATCACCGGGTGCTCCGGCAATATCCGTTTCGGGATGATAATTTTCCTCGTCCGTACTGAACTGTCTGGTCACCACATCATTATCCGTAGGCCATACAAATGTCTGGGGTTCCACCTCTACGACATCAATATCTTCCAGATCCCCTAATGGATTGACCCCGAGAACAAATTCCACTCCGTCTAAAAGTTTTACCATATCGAAATTATCGGATCCATTGGAAACATAAAACAGACTATCCTCCGAGACCGTGAATCTGTTTACTCTGTCAGTTCCCGTTATCTCTGCATTATCGGTCATGGTAAGGATTCCGTCTTCAATGGAATAGGTACCCGTACCGATAAAGCTGCTGACAGGAGATTCATACCATGTATATGTTCCATCAGGCAGAAACGAAATAGTGAAATTTATAAGTTTAACCGGATCTATACCATTAATGGTATAAGCGTTTAAACTGTAGTAATATACTCTTTCTTCATCAAATACATAGGGCTCATCCGAAACCGGTGTTTCGGTTTCCGAGGGTGCTTCACTTACAGGTTCTTCTTTCTTCGGATCAGTAAGGAAACATACAGCCAGAACCACACATGCAACAAGTGAAGCAATTATGATCCAGAACGCAGGCTTCTTATAATTGAGAACATTCTTTATACGCATCTTTACTCCGGTCTCTCCAAAGGCAACGGGGCATGCCGCGATCCTTCTTCTCTGAACGCTGCAGTCCAAAAGTGCCTGAGAATATGCAGCCATATAGTCACTGCTTTTATCGCCTATTACCTTTTCGTCGCATGCGGATTCTATATCTCTGCATAGAAGAACATATGCGATCCAGCTTAAGGGATTAAACCAATATACGGAGAGAAGTGCATATCCCAGAGGCTTCCATACATAATCGCGTCTTTTTATATGTGCCTTTTCATGAGCAAGTACAAGTTCAAGAGTTTCACCGTCCATTCCTGACGGTACATATATGACGGGACGAAGTATTCCGAGTATGAAGGGGGATTTTACATCATCACATTCCATTATTCCCTTTTCAAGACGCGCAGCTTCCCTTACGCTTCTTTTGATCTTCACATAGCTGACGAATGCATACAAAGCCATAGCCAGGATGCCTGCCACCCATACAATGCATAAAACCGATACAATAACCTGCATGGGATTAACACTGTTGGCTTCGGCAGGTGCAAGCGCATCTGCCATCACGGGATTAACGGCGCTGTTGATCGCATATATTCCCGATTCGATGTGGGGTACATCCGTTGCCTGAATATTTGCCGGCACCACCTCTCCGCTGGGAAGAAGACTCAGGGCACTCTCCAGAGAAAAAGGCAGGATCAGCCTTACAGCAACAAGCGCCCACAACAGACAGTTGATCCACTTGGGAGCTTTTTTAAGCAGAAGTCTTACGATGACCACAGCGAGGATCAGCCATGATGCGCTGTAAGAGAGATTTAATATCCTGAGAAATACCGCACTCATTTTTTCTCCCCTTTCTTAAACTCATCGATCATCTTCTGTATCTCATCCACTTCCGCATTTGATAGCTTCTTACGTGAAGTAAACGCAGCAATAAATGCGGGAAGAGATCCTTCAAACGAATCTTCAATGATCTGTTCGCTCTTCGCGGAGTAAAAATCTTCGCGGGTAATAAGAGTGGTAACCAACCCGTCCTCATTCCGTAGAAGTCCTTTTTCACAAAGCTTCCTGAGCACCGTATATGTAGTGGGCTTTTTCCAGCCCAGTTCTTTTTCACAAAGCTTTACCAGCTCTCCCGAGCCGAGAGGTTCGTTTGCCCATACGATATCGGCAAACCTCTCCTGTACTGCTCCAAGCTCTATATCTTTCATAACATGCCTCCATGGTTTATTCCGATAAACTAAAATAAGTTTATCCCGATAAACCAATTTTGTCAACACTAAAACAGGCACCGGTCATTACGATCGATGCCTGTTTTATATAGGAGGAAATTCATTGCATTAATAATTTTATGCTAACCGTCTTATGATCTCTATGCACATTCTTCCATTGTGATATGGACATTTCCAGGGTTCAACTATCGGCAAGTCATTTATCGGAGTACCATTCTTGTCAACAGCCCAATACCACTCCGAACCCTCTCTTTTATCAACAAGATTTCCGAATATAAAATCAAGACAGTTCCTTGCAGCATTCAAATACTTCACATCCGATCTTCCCGATCCTAAGTATGCATTCAAAAAACCGACTACAGTTTCCGCCTGCACCCACCAGATTCTTTTTTCATCTACTTTTCCGTTCTCACATTCATTCGGAAGCGAATGCCCGTCGAAAGCAGTATTCAGAATATTTTGTGACAAGTCCCCTGTAATCCCGTGGATTTTATCGCGCCACTCGATGTCAGGATCATCCACCGTTTCAACTGCTCTGTCCACCAGCCACGAAGTTTCAATATCATGTCCGTAACTGTGAAGATCTATAAGGGACTTATAATCATCGTCAAAAAACACTTCCTGTCTGTGAAGGGATCTGTTATATACCTTATCCGTAAATATATTCAAAATCTCCTTCAGTGCATTTTTGACTTTATCATCCTTCCAGACCCTGTAAAGACCTGTGTATGCCTCGAGCACATGAAGCAATGTATTCATGGTTCTGTCAGCCATTACTCCATTCTCGGACAGTTTATCATTACCGATCTTGTGAAAGTAACGATCCGATGCTTCGAGATAACCCTTTTCATCTTTACATTTACTTTCTATCAGATAAAATAGCTCCTTCGCCTTCTCCAAAGCATCCGGATCTCCGCTTGCCTCATAGTAAGAGGACAATGCATAGATTGCAAAAGCCTGATTGTATGTATGCTTCGTGGAATCTTTTACCTTACCGTCATAAGTCGTAGACCAGAATATTCCGCCGTTTTCCTTATCAAGACATTTTTCTGTCATATAGGTATAGGCATGGTCTGCTTCATGGAGCAGAGATTCATCTTTAAACAACAGATAAACATTTGAAAAGAACCATAAGATCCTGCTGTTTAATATACAGCCCTTCTCGGCGCTTTTATCCAGCTTAAGGTTGTAATCCAGATATCCGTAATATCCGCCATATTCATCATCTCTGAGTCCCTTCCAAAAAGGGATTATACAATTTTGAAGATGATCTTTTACTTTGTTCACCATAGTCTGCATTTGTTTTATCCCTTGACAGCCCCCACAGTCAGTCCTGAATATATCTGTTTCTGACACAGTACAAATACGAGAAATGCCGGCAGAAGAGATATAATGACTCCGGCGCAGATAAGGTTATACTCACTGCCCAAAGGACCTACGAATGTATACAGAGACGTAGCCACCGTGGCGTACTTGGTTTTATCCTGAAGATAAAGGCTGGCGCAGTAATACTCGTTGTAGGTTCCCACGCCTTTCAAAATACAGCTTGTTACGATCGCCGGTTTTAACAGAGGGAAAAGAATCTTATAAAATATGGTGAAATAGCTTGCTCCGTCAATAATGGCAGACTCATCCAGTGAATAACTGATATTTTCAAAGAACTGTATATATATGTAAATCGATATGATATCAGTCCCGCACATCATGATGATGTAACCCATAAGAGAGTTTATGAAGCCAAGCTTGTACATGATCTCATATACCGCGATCTGCATTGCAACTCCCGGAAGCTGGGTCGCAAAAAGAAACAACGCTCTGATAATGGTATTTCCAAAAAACTTGAATCTGTTAAGGACATATGCAAGCTGCGTTCCGATCATTACCGAGAAAAACAAAACGCATACAAGAATTATCAATGAGTTTGCAAAAGCCCTGGCCATGCCGGCTTGTTTAAAGGCTCTTATAAAATTATCGAAATAGAGCCAGCTTTTCGGCATGGTCATTACATTGGTTGTATGATATTCTTCGTCTGTTTTAAAAGCAGTAATAACGCATGAAACAACCGGGAGTACCGCACAGAAAGAAAAAAACACCAATGACAGATATTTTACAAACGTAAATACTACTTTTCCGATTTTATCCAGCACATCCATACTACTTTCCTCCCGCTGCGGACAATCTCTGCTGTCTTTTAATGCTTCTCTTTATTGCTCTTTGTCTTCTGACTTCTGCTCTCGGATCTTCATCTTCGGAATTTTTAAATACATATTTAAAGAACAGTTTTTGGAAAATAGTCACTATGAAAATAATAAGCAACAGAACTATGGCCATGGCGGAAGCAAGTCCGACCTTCTGCTGTGTGTGTGCGATCTCATGCATTACAACAAAGTACGTTCCCGTTCCGTTGGCGCCGCTCGTAATAACATAAGGCGGTTCAAATGCACTCAGGGATCCGGTGATAGACAGAATAACGTTAAGTGTAATAATTGTTTTTATACTGGGTACGATGATGTATTTAAACTGTTGGAACTTATTTGCTCCATCAAGCATCGCAGCCTCATATAATTCGGAATCAACCGACATGATCGCTCCGATAAATAAAACCATATTCTGACCAAAATACCTCCAGACCGAAGTTCCGACCAGCGAAAAATTATTGATACTCTGATCCCTTAACCAATAAGGAAGATTATCAAGCTTAAATCCGCACCACTGAAGAACCGTGTCAAAAACAAATCCCCTTGTATAGAAGAATTTAAAAATAAAACCTATGGCAATTCCGTTGATAAGGAACGGAAAAAACATAAATCCCTTGAAGATATTCCCGCCCTTTACCTTAAAGCTCAGAATTGTTGCGAGATACAGAGCAAGCGATAACTGCACCACGGAACCCAGCATATAGTAAAGGCTTAGTTTTAATGCATCAAAACAATCGTCTCTCTGAAATACTTTTATATAGTTCTTGAGTCCGACAAACTTTCGGTCTCCGATATATTTCATGTTTTAAAAACTGAAACTGAACATTTTGCCAAAGGGCAAATATGTAAACACAAACAAAAGAAGAAGAGGAATGAACATAAAGGCAACCATAACAAGCACCTGTTGCCCATCCCTGCTTTTTATCCACTCTTTAAATGTTCTCTTTTTTTTCATACCTGTTCTCCATCCAGGTCGCAAAACCGGTCCGCTCGTTTAAAAAATATAGCCGGAGAGGTTTTCGGACTCTCCGGCTATGAAGGAAGCAAAATTAATATTTAACTTCTATTCCCAGTTCTTCCTGAGCTTCCTGCCACTTCTCGGTCCAGTCAGCCATGATCTCATCGAAGGTCTCGGATCCGGTAGCACCGGCTTCAACAATTCTCTGAACCTTGTCATTGCCGCCGGCGTTGAATGAAAGCTCGGATTCCGAATTCATATCATTGAGGAGAGTTTCCTCACCTGCGATCGAAGGCTGATCTGCAAGAACTTCGCATCCGTCAAACGCTGCATACATATCGGGATTCTGGCCACCCTTTACTACGGTGTAACCGCCTTCGTTGTAGCACCAGTTTGATCTTTCAACCATCCACTTTACGAATATAAGAGCCGCGGTCTTATTTTCATCGGAAGAATTGGTATTGATACCGTAGTTATAGTCACCGCCTGCATTTACATACTGCTTACCGTTAACAGTCATAGGGAAAGGCATATATCCTACGTTCTCAGGGCTATCTCCGGCCTCCTGCATCTGAGCATAAGCCCAGGATCCGAGAACCATTGTTCCGATCTCACCTCTGTTAAGCATGCCCTTGCAGCTTTCCCAGTCTGTTGTTGTATAGTCATCTTCGATAAGTCCCTGAGCACATGCATCATACAGGATCTTGTAAAGATTGTAAGCACCGGTTCCGTCTCCGGGATCTGCAAAAGGTTCTGCAGTGTGAACAAAGATCTGATTGAGGTATGCATTATCACCGTTGGTTACGGTTCCGATGTATGCATCCCATGCGCCCATCGTCCATCCTGCCGCATAGTTTGTATAAAGAGGAATCGCATCAGTCTTTTCTTTTACAAGTTCAAGATCTGCAATAAACTCTTCAGGAGTAGTGGGAAGCTGGGTAATGCCTGCATCCGCAAATACTTTCTTGTTATAAAGAACACCCTGAGCGTTAGCCATGTAGGGAATGCCATAGCAGACATTGTTAAACTGCCAGTTATCTACAAAGTTCAGTTTTGCAGACAGGTTATCGAGCGTATCGAGCGGCATGAAATATGTGGGAAGATCCGATTTATCAACTGCGGGAATGAACATGATATCTCCCCAATCGCCCGTGGAAAGACGAAGAAGTGAATCTTCCGCATAATCGGTTACTGCCTCGGTAGTTACGGTGATGTTAGGGAATTCCTTATTAAATTCCGCTATCATCGCAGCCATTGTTCCATCAGCCTCACGGTCTGTTTTGTGATGGACGAATTTAATCGAAGCAGTAAAATCCTTGTAATCATCAAGGTTAAGTGTTGTATAGGACGGCACTTCCCCTCTTGCCGCATCCGCTTCAACCGTTGTCTGAGTATCCGGGGTACTTGCAGTTTCGGAAGTTGCCCCGCAACCCATGGTTGTAACTGCCATGGCTACTGCAGTTAACAGTGACAATACCTTTTTCTTAGTCATAATGTCCTCCTTGGAAATACGCCATTTTTTTTAGCTAACAAATTAGTTTTTAGCTAATAATAATTATATTTTATTATTCTTATTAGTCAAGCATTAGCTTAGTTTTTACCTAAATTCTACCTAACAAACAAAAAGAGCATCTTGCATTTGGTTATTATTTCCATCGCAAGATGCTCAAGGTCTATAAATTTTATATTACTTTCAGAGTATTTTTTTAACGCTGTCTCTTTCTATGAGTTCGCCTTCTACTATACTCAGGCCTCCTCTGTACTCTTCCCCCCTCAAAGTGTGGAGTATTCTTTTCATGGTCCTGCGGACCATCTCATCCATATCAACTTTGTAAGTTGTAATTCCCAGATCATCACTGCCGCCGGAGTATACGAAATCATCATATCCGACCACCGATATGTCCTGAGGAACTTTATATCCTTTTTCCTTCAGGAAATTTATAAAGCGGATCGCAGAAATATCGCAGTTGCAAACAAAAGCGGTAGGCATCTTTTTGGGAAGTTTAACGTATTTTTCCACATCTATGCTTCCTCTGCCAAGGCCTCTGTCATCCAGAACCCATTCCGGCTTGACCTGAATCCCATGTTCCATAAGTGCTCTGGTATATCCCAGATATCTGTCGGTGATGGACGGTGTGGCAAGCACGGTTCCGACATATCCTATATCTTTGTGACCATTATCAAAAAGATAGTTTGTCAGGATGTATGCGCCGTAATAACTTCCGGATATAACAGAGTCCTTTTTATACTTCTTATCCGAAAAATCCATGTAGAACGTCGGGGTTTGAAGCTGCTCATCCAGCATCAACAGATAATTCTCATTGAGCGCTCCCATTATCACCACCGCATCCACATTTCCGTCACCGATAAGTTTGGGATAAGCAAGATCATTCTCATCGTCATCGCTTAACACTTCAAGCATGGTAAAGCAGCCCATTCGTGCCGCCTTGGCCGAAAAGATCTGGTACATGTGTCCATAAAAAGAATCCACATTTCCAAGATATCTTCCGGCTATTAATACTCCGATCTTAAAACTCTCATTTTCCTTGGATTGAAATGATTTTTGATAGCCTCTCTCTTCGGCAATATCCATAATCCGGCGGCGCATTTCTTCGCTCACGCCTTTTTGTCCCGATAAAGCTTTGGAAACAGTTACCGTACTGATCCCCAACTCTGCGGCAATATCAGACATTGTAACTTTTTTTGACATGCTACCCACCTCACACGTATTTTTAAATAATTAACTTGATTTTACCCGTTTTTTAGCTAAGTGGCAACCTGACACCGATTATATTTTTCCGCAATAGAAAACCGGAAGCCACAGCTTCCGGTTTTTTCATATTACCAAATACTTATTTTCTTCTTACGGGTCTTCCCTTTTCACCCATTTCATACTTCCGGGCAAATTCCGGATTGATGGAAGCAATCCTGTCATATTCTTCGGGATTAGCCATTACATACTGAAAAGCAACTCCCGCTTTCGTCCTGATGTTTTCCTCTGCCCACTTCTCATTTAGCTGATCGGTAAGCTTCCTGCCTACATAAATAAACAGAAATAAAGCAAGTGCTGCGAGTACAACGCAAAGTGCAACACCGAGTACTTTGTTCTCGATCATGGCAACCGCAACGACTGCGCCGATTCCGGCAAGATATCCACCAATATTGGCCAAAACAGAGATCATGGTCGCCTTAGTAGAATAAGGGTAGTTCCTGTAATAAAATACCATAAAGCAAAATTCCTCCCGGTTAATTGTACCTATCTTAACCTACCGCAGAGCTTTTGCAGAATGCCATAAATTCATGTTCCGGCATGGGCTTTGCATAGTAGAATCCCTGAATGTACTCGCATCCCATCTCAGAGAACCACGCCGCTTTCTCTTCATCTTCAACGCCTTCGACAACTATCTCGGCTCCGAGACTCTTCAGCAGGCTGATAGTCTGTCTCATTATATCATAGCTTCTGGTATCTACAAGTCCGTCAACAAGTGACTTATCAAGCTTTATGATCCTGTAGGGAAAACTCATGACACGGCTCAGATTCGAATATCCGGAACCGTAATCGTCAAGAGAAAAGCCGTTACCGTTTGTAGTGATATCCCTCATGGTTCTAAGGACCGCATCTCCCAGATAATCTGAAGCAGTCTCGGTTATCTCAAAGTTGATCCTGTCCGGATTGATCTTATACTCATCAAGGATACCCTTGATCTTATCCGCCATATTGGACTGCATACACTGCACAACAGACAGATTAACCTCCACGAATTTGATACCCGTGTTAGCGATATCGCCCTCCGATATAAATCTGCATACATCCTTGATCACAAATTCGCCTATCTGCAGGATGCTTCCGCTCTTTTCGGCCGCAGGGATAAAGAGTGCGGGTGAGATAAATCCGAGCTGCTCATCCTTAAGTCTGATAAGCGCTTCGGCAGATACAAACTTATCATCCTTAGTGGAGTAGATGGGCTGGTAATACATCTCGAACCTGTTGTTCTTGATGGCATCCGTTATGATCCTGTCCAGATTATTCTTGACTACGAAGTCTTTCTCGGGAGCCATCTCCGAATACCTGACGTATTTATTCAGAGGAACGGCACTGTCAAATGTTTCGGACAGCTTCACAAGCTGCTTGTCACTGCTGATCTCGTTGGGAATTACAACTCCGCATATGGCAAAATCCAGCTTCAGTCTGATACCGTCTACAACAAAGAGATCTCTTAATTTGGGGATCATCTCTTCTGCGGTTTTCTCTATCTCACCCAAATGATACCTTCCGCGGACCACATATGCGAACAATCCGTTTTTAAGGTAATACAGATTGATATCATCGTTGCGATAGTCCTTTAACATATCGTAGAAATTATCGGATATTGCTTTCAGGAGATCTATATACATCTCATATCCGAGAGTGGCTCTGATGGATGCAATATTTTGAAGCTTTCCAAACATGACATATGCGTCATCTTTAGCCTCATAAATATTTCTTGCCGCTCTTCTGAAGGCGGTATACGATCTGGCACCGGTCTCCATATCCACGTTTTCTTCGGGACTGATAACAAAGAAGCTGAGCACAAGTGAAGTGATCGCGAATCCGAACATTTGCGCCAGGATTGAAGGATTGATCATCTGTACATTAAAGGCAATGATGTTAATGGGAAAAACCACCATCATTGCTGCATACTTGACTTTATCAAGACTCTTATGCAGAAAACAATGAGTAATAAGAATAAAGGCAAAGATCACATAATAATATCCGATACCGATGACCATCCACAGATAAGGTCCCCTGTTGTACTGAACATCAATACCCGATCTTGTGTATTCGAATAATATATGAGTCGGGAAATTTATACCGATCAGAGCAAGCTCGGCAACAATGGGAAATCCATAGCAGATCGCATAGAAAGGAGTTCGTACTATTCTTCGGAAAGTACCTGTCATCCTGCCGACCATATAAATATACATTGCGTAGCTGATAACGTTCAGGAAATTATAGATACTGCATACGATCTCTCTGAAAAGGATCGAATCCGAAAGAGGATACAGAAAATGCAAAGGAGCCGATCGTAAAACGTCGGTCACAGACAGAACCAGTAGAATAACGACGTACTTAACAAACGCCTGATTATCACGTCCCCTGTTCATCCTTCTGAAGATTAGCGACGTCAAGAGCGCTGACAGTACAAAAATTGCTGCAACATCCAGGTAGTAAACTCGATACATTTTGTCCCCTAAAAATATAAAGAATTCCCCCCGATCATTATCACATAACCGGAGGGATTTTATCTATTGTAAATAATACGATTTTTAGGGTCGTTTTTTCGGCAAAATCACATATCGTTTCTCTCAGTGATCAGATTGTCATCGAGCAGGTTCATGACCGCTTCTTCAAGTCGTCTGCCGTTTACCGGCTTGGAAACGAAATCATCAAAGCCCTGTCTCAGGTATTCTTCTCTGGCACCGGCGAGCGCGTTGGCAGTTATGGCGATGAAAGAGGTGCTTGCATTCTTTACTCTTTCTATCTGTCTTGCACGTCTGAGAGCCTCGACTCCGTCCATATCCGGCATGATATGGTCGAGAAGTACCACGTCGTAGCTTGTTCTGGTAAGTTCCTCCAGCATCTGCTTTCCTCCGGATACCTGATTTGTTATAACGTTCGTTTCCTTGAGAAGCATTGCTTCGAGTACACGGTTAATATCATTGTCATCGACTATGAGCACCTTCGCCTCGGGAGCTTTGAAAAGAGGACCGTCGTGAACCTTCTCTCCGTAGGTGGGATTATCAACATCCTCATCGATCAGATCAGACTGCTCGGCAATCTTCTGAGGTATCTTAACGGTAAAAACAGATCCTTCACCATACTTACTCTCAACAGTGACTTCACCATTCATCATATCGGTAAGCTTGGACACGATCGCAAGTCCGAGTCCGACTCCGTCACCTGCTCTCGATCTGGTATCTCCCAGCCTGTCGAACGTGCCGAACACCTTTCCCAGCTCGCCTTCCTTGATACCTCTTCCGGTATCGGTAATCTTGATCTCAAGTCTGATGCTCTTTCCGTCAAGTGCGGAGGATCCGACATAGAGACTTACGCCTCCCCTGGAGGTATATTTGATGGCATTTCCGATCAGATTGAGCATTATCTGTCTGATCCTTACAACGTCACCTACCAGGATCTCAGGCACAAGGCTTCCAACATCGCAGTTAAGTCTGAGTCCCTTCTCATCTGCCCTGAAAAGACATGTCTGATATACGTCCTTTACCAATGAAGATACCTTATAAGGAGCATTTACCACATCCAGCTTTCCGGTCTCGATATCCGCATAATCAAGTATCTTGTTGATAGTCTCCATAAGAGTAAGTCCGGCACTTTCAATATCCCTTGCATATCCGGTTATATACTCATCCTTGCTCTCCCTTAAGATCAGCTCATCCATTCCAAGGACTGTGCTCATGGGAGTCTTAATGTCACGGGATATCGAAGTCAGAAATTCGCTCTTAATCCTCTTAGCCTTCTCAGCTTCGATCTTACAAGCGTCAAGCTCCTTCAAAGTTTCCTGAAGATGTGCATAATCGGGAGTTTCCACAAAGAGCAGGATGATGATCACTCCCAATGTCCCGAAAAAGAAAACAAGCAGCGTTTCGGGTACGACAAGTGCCTGGAAAATGGTTCCGACCGTGATAAAGATAAATCCCGAAAGAGATATCATCTCACGAAGATTCAGGCTCTTATAATGCATAAGGGCATAAACAAGTGCGTAGATTATAAAGTAGAAAGTCGGGATATAGCACAAAAAGTGCATGGGGCCGAAATTGTAAAAATTCTGCTCACCAATATTGAATATCCATCCCGAGCGCATATTGATAACCAGTACAACCGTATATACGATCATAAGCACCATATTCACTTTGATCATTACCTTGTCGAAGTTGTTCTGCTCTCCGACAAAAGCCTCGGCATATCTGAGATAAGCGTATCCGGCGAAAGCCGCGAAGAAGAAATAGATAGTATTGAAAATAAGAGTCACTGTCCGGTTGAAATATTCCGGAGTCGCTATGGATACGGCACCGAGAATATCAAAGACGAGCCCGCACAGTATGGTGATCATAAGGATCAGAAACTTTTTATATCTCTCTGTTCTGGTTCTTCTCATCAATACCAGACAGACTATGGATATGACCATGAAAAAAACCGAGGCCACTTCATATGAAATATTGTAATTACTCATAACCGGTACACTCTTTCACGTATATCTTCTGATAGCTAAAATAAAAAAGGTGCGTCACCGAAAAGGGTTTCCGCACCTTACATTCTATATTATTTCCATGAAAAAAACCAGCAAATCACTGAACATCATCCGTACGCTCTTCCTGTTCTTTCTGAACCTCGGGAAGAGCTGAATACATGGGTCTTACATCTTTTCCCTTGATAACACGGTCAATGTAGTTGCGGGTTATCTTCATGACGGTTCCGCTGAGCGCAACGACACCGATAAGGTTAGGCATTGCCATGAGTCCGTTGAAGGTATCGGAAAGATCCCATGCAAGGGAAAGATCCATGGTAGCACCAATGATAACGAAAAACACGAATATGATCTTGTATATGAATATGGCCTTGGTTCCGAAGAGATACTCAAATGCTTTTCCTCCGTATACGCTCCATCCAAGTACGGTGGAGAATGCAAAAAGAGTGATCGCAACAGCTATAAACCATCCGCCGGCTACTCCTAAAGTTCCTGAGAAGGCTTCCGCAACAAGTGCAGTCTTTTCGGATGTTGAAATCATCTCACCGGTTTCAAGGTTCATAACACCTGATGAAAGAACGGCAAGTGCAGTGAGTGTACATACTACGATGGTATCCGCAAATACTTCGAAGATTCCCCACATGCCCTGTCTTACAGGCTCCTTAACATTGGATGCGGAGTGAACCATGACCGAGGAGCCCAGACCCGCTTCATTGGAAAAGACACCTCTCTTCATACCCCAGGTGACTGCCATCTTTACACCGCTTCCCACGATACCTCCGCCAACAGCCTTCATGGCAAATGCGCCCTTAAATATCGCTACGAAAGCGGGACCTACAACCGAGATGTTGGAGCATACAATTATGATACATCCGATAACATATAAAACCGCCATGACGGGTACGAGCTTTTCTGTTACGCTCGCAATTCTCTTAAGTCCGCCTACGATGACAAGTCCCGCAAGAAGCATCAGAATTCCGCCCGTAAAAACATAAGGGAGCTCGAATACGGAATAGAGGTTGACCGCGATGGAATTGATCTGGCTCATATTTCCTATTCCGAATGAAGCAATGACACAGAATATGCTGAACAAAACGGCAAGGATCGCGCCGATCTGTTTGCATCCCTTCTTGGAGCCGAGGCCATCCTTGAGATAATACATGGCGCCTCCGCACCACTCGCCCTCGGAGTTCTTTCTTCTATAATATATACCGAGAACATTCTCGGAATAGTTAGTCATCATTCCGAAAAACGCAACGATCCACATCCAGAAGATCGCACCGGGACCTCCGGTTGCAAGAGCCGCGGCTACTCCTGCGATGTTACCGGTTCCGATGGTTGCCGCAAGAGCGGTACAAAGGCTCTGGAACTGGCTGATCTGACGATCGTGACTTTCGGTATGCGCGGTTACATGTTTGTTGCTGAATATTCCCCCAAGCGTGTTTTTGAACCAATGACCGATGTGACTTATCTGGAAAAAACCTGTAAGCAAGGTCATGAGTATGCCGGTTCCCACAAGAAGCACCAGCATCGGGAGTCCCCACACAAAATTGTTTACGGCCGAATTAACATTTTCTATCAGCTGCACTTTTGTTCTCCTCTCAAAAAAATAAGACGCCAATTATTGAATTGGCGCCTTTGTCAACAAAATCATTTTAAGCAATAAACATAACTTACGCAAGTCTTTTTATTTCGAACATCATCTGGGCATAATCTCCGGGAAGAAGCGGCAGTATGATCCCCGCATTCATAAGTGTATCTCCGCTGAGCGCTCCGGGCGCAAGATCCTCCCATGCCTTCTTTTTCTCCCTGCCGCAAAACAGAGAATCATCTCTTTCGGTCCCTATAAGATTAAGTTCATATACAGCGTCCGGATCAAGTCCTTTAAGCTTAATACATCTGCCCTTGCCGTTGGGATATGCTTTGCACTGTACATATGTTAAGAGCGCTCTGGTTCCATCCTTAAGCACAGACATCCACGCATCGAAATAATCTGTTTCCGCCTCAGATGCAATTCGGTAATAATCTCCTTCACGGACTATCTCACCGTATCTGTGATATATCTCAACCTGTTCCGGAATAGCTCCTCTGTCTTCCTCCGGTATCTTCGTTATATCAAGCTCATACCCGAAGGTTCCGGAAAGTGCCACGGCGCATCTTACATCAAAGGGCATGGATCTGCCTGTGATGTGATTGGGAGAAGCGGATACATGCGCACCCATGGTACTTAAGGGATAGAGCATCTCCGTCCCCGCCTGTATGGATAATCTCTCATATGCATCCGTATCATCGGAACACCAGATCTGTGGTGAATAAAAGAGCATTCCTCCGTCGAACCTTGCACCTCCGCCCGAGCAATTCTCCAGGAGAAGATCAGGAAACTCTTCAAGAAGCCTTCCCTGAAGATCATACACCGCTATGGTGTACAGATAAGACAATCTGCCCATGGAACCGGGCTCCAGTCCTTCACTTCCAAGGTCGGAAAGCTGTCTGTTCATATCCCACTTCACATACGATATCTTCGCACTCTTAAGGATATCTGATACGCATTTATACACATGATCACGTACTTCGCTTCTTGTGATATCAAGCACATATTGATTCCTCATCCTGCAAGGCTTTCTGCCCGGAACAGCTATAGCCCAATCGGGATGCAGGCGGTAGAGATCAGAGTCAGGTGAAACCATCTCCGGCTCAAACCAGATCCCGAACTTCATACCTATTTCTTCCAGCTTATCGGATAAAACCTTAAGTCCTCCCGGAAGTTTTTCTTCATTGACGGTCCAGTCGCCCAGGGATGAATTATCATCATTCCTTACGCCAAACCATCCGTCATCCATGACAAGCATCTCGATCCCGCACTTTTTTGCCTCGGATGCTATATTTATAAGTTTGTCGGTATCGAAGTCAAAATACGTTGCTTCCCAGTTATTGATGAGAACCGGTCTTTCTCTGTGCAGATATGGACTGCGGATAAGATGATCTCTGAACAAGTCATGGAAGATATGGCTCATTTCATCGAATCCCTTTTCCGTATATACAAGTACAGCTTCCGGAGCCTGAAAGCTTTCACCGGATTTTAGATCCCACGCAAAATGTTCGGGATTTATCCCGATATAAGATCTTATATTGTCAAACTGGTCCATGGATGAACCACAGAGAAAATTCCCCGACCATATAAGTGTCTGGGCATAGATTTTGCCGTGATCGTTTCCGGCATTCTTATCACAAAGAGCCATAAAAGGCTGGAACTGATGCGATGTCTCACCTCTTGTTGAATAAACTTCGACATTTCCTCTCGAAAGACTTCTTCTGTCTATATGCCTTTCTCTTGCCCAGGTTCCGGATAAAGTAACAACATCGGGAGTCTTATCTCCCCATACACCCCTGTCAAGATCCAGAGAGCTGCTGTGAAGCCTGTTTATGGTGACAGGGCTGTCAGATTTATTAATCAGTTTTACACTCTTTACGATTGCATCACTGTCTTCAAAAACGGAATAGGAAAGCTTAGCTTCAAGTCCCAGAACATCATCCGATAGAGTGATCTCCAAGGTTTCCGCTCCGCTTTTTACATCGAATGTTGAAGGCATTCTTACATCCACGCCTTCAGGCATTCTTGCAAACAGTTTGTCTTTTCCTTCATATATCCTGTGAGATTTATAAAGGAACTGAGAAACATCATGTCCCTTATCATCTGTTACAGTAACCGCCGAGGGTCTGTAATCTCCCGCTCCGGATGAAGGAAATTCAAACCTTGCACAGTCCAGATAACTTCCCCTGTCTCTTTCATTTACAGAAGGAACAAAGGGACCGACCCCGGTCCTTAATAAGTACCTGAGGTCGTCCCTTTGAATCTTTATTCCGTAGTATACATTGTTAAGAAAGCCTTCCGTATCCGTTATGGCAAGGCACATTGTGGTGCTCTTTGTCTCTATAAAAATGAGCCTGCTTTCTTCATCGTAATATATTCTCATTTATACCCTCGAAAAGATGATCTCCATGTCACCGCTCAGCCTGACTTCCTTCGCACCCTCTGCGGTGACGAGCATGTGACTTCCTTTTTTTACATCCGTATCAAACACTTTACCCGATCCATTCAGAACGCTTACGCATAAGAAGCCTGCATCGGTTTCGAAAGTGTATTCCCCGTTAACTTTTATTTTCGATACGGTAAAATACTTGGTCTCCACCAGTTTGCTTATATTGTTACCGGTTTCATCCGCAATGTGATATACCTGCTCTTCTACAGGTGCTGCAGGTACCGTGATAACGTCCTTGCTCTTATCGAGATGAAGCGGCCTGGGCTTTCCGTTTTGAAGTCTGCCGTAATCGTAGAGCCTGTATGTGATATCGCTTGACTGCTGTGTTTCAAGCACGCACACTCCTGCAGTGATCGCATGAATCGTTCCGGAGTCAATCCTGATCATATCTCCCGGTTTGACCTTAACCCTGCGGAGCAGCTCATCCCATCTTCCGTTATCTATCATGTCAACAAGTTCTTCCTTAGAAGAAGCGTTGTGACCTGCGATCAATTCTCCGTCTTCCGGACAATCAAGCACATACCAGCATTCGTTCTTACCGAGAGATCCGTTTTCATGTTCTGCAGCATATGCGTCATCCGGATGAACCTGAATGCTCAGATCCTTATTGGCATCAATTATCTTGATCAGAAGCGGAAACCTGTCACCTTCGGTATTTCCGAATAATTCCCTGTGATCGTTCCAAAGCTCGGATAATTTAAGCCCTTTGAATTCGCCCGAAGCCACAACGGACTCTCCGCTCGGATGAGCCGAGATTCCCCAGCATTCTCCGATATCATCACCCGGCTCGTCATAACCGAATTCATCTCTGAGCTTTGTTCCGCCCCAGATGGTATGTGAAAAATACGGTTTTAATAAGATTACTTTATCCAAAATGCCTCCGACAGATTTCCCCGTTATCTGTATTTTATTAATTCCCCGATACAATAATGCTTACCAGATAAAATGGAAGAACATCACCTTCATGTGTCTGAGTAAGTTCGATCCTGACGGTATGTTCTTTGTTTTCACCATGTTCAAGCGCGGTGCATAGACAAAGCTTATCTCCCCAGTCTTCATCAAATTCTGCATTAAGCTCTACAGCCGATATTTTATCCCCGTCAACGGTAAGAGTCGCAACAGGTGCCGGCTTTTTTATGGTCCTTCTGTACTGAACACCGATACACGAACCCTTTACCTTAAACATTATATACGAACCTTTTTCGGTAGCCGTCCAGCCTTTTCTGAAGATATCCGTAATAACATCCTGAGGAAGATTATCTTCCGTAAAGCCGCTCACGCCCGCTATGATACCACCGGAGTTATCATTTCTGTATCTTACGGAAGTCTCATACGAATTCTCGGTTTCGGGAGCAGGGAACTCCTTTTCGGCCGGTTCTGCCTCATTCATATGCTCCTTGATATCTTCCAATACGGATATGATGATCCTGGAAACCATCTCATGACCTGCATCATTGGGATGAAGATTATCCCCTGTTATGGTCTTATTATCAAGCCTTCCGCTCTCAAGCTCAGGTATTATAACATCCCTCATGCTGACCGAAGGAACCTGATATCTTCTGGCTACCTTAGAGTGAATGAGCTGGGCACTTCCACCGTCATCATATCTCACATTGTGGATCAGCATCAGAGCTCTTCCGGGATCCGATGAAAGAATCTTTCTTATCAGACCTTCATATGTCTCATGGAAGTGCTCAGTCGCTTCATCATTAACGGAAAATTCAACAAAGCATATATCCGGTTTCTTGGAAAGCAGATCTTCCTCCACTCTCGCACAACCGAACTGGGAATCCGTAGCTCCTATTCCCGCATTTACATATTTTACATCAGATAAGGGAAAAGAGCGCTTAAACCACTCAAAAACTTTATAGGCATAGCATTTGTCATAGGAAGTCGCGGCACATCCCTGGGTTATGGATCCCCCGAGAAATCCTACGGTAACAGTTTCCCCGGCCAATGCCTTCTTATATACATTTATGATCCTGCTTCTGTTTCCTCTGTTAGACTGTGCTTTTTCGTTCATTATTTTCTCGCAAAGAGTGCTTCGTTTTTCTCTATAAGTTCAATTCTCTGTTTTACGCAAGATGCGCTATGTCCCGGATCAGCGGGAGTGTTAAACACATAATCCTCAAGTCTTTCGAGAGAGGTTCCCGCAACATGAAGCCTGGTATCCGAGGATGCATAATAGATAAATACATCTCCCATCTCATTTACCACGGCTCCGTTGGTAAATACAACATTGCTTACGTCGCCGAGTCTTTCATAGCCTCTGGGTCCGATCAGAAGTCCCGAAGGCTCAGCTATAACCCTTGCAGGATCATCAAGTGCAGTTGCAAACGCATAAATAACATATCTGAGTCCCGCAGCGGTATTCCTTACCCCGTGGGCAATATGGATCCAGCCTTTGTCAGTCTTGATAGGTACAGCACCCGCACCGTTCTTAACCTCGGTAATGGTATGATACTTTCTCAGCGAAGTAAGTCTTTCTTCATTAATAACCGCATGTTCGATATCATCGCAAAGACCGAAACCGATCCCGCCGCCCGACCCGGTATTTATAAAATCATCCATGGGTCTTGTATAAAATGCATACTTCCCGTCTACAAACTCGGGGAAAAGCACACAGTTTCTCTGCTGGGGACTGCTCTTAGTTACGAGATTATCCAATCTCTCCCAATGCTCCAGATCCTTGGTTCTTACGATTCCTGCGGCTGCAACGGCAGCGGACAGATCGCTTGAGGAAGTGTCCTTGCTTTCGGAGCAATATACACCATAGATATATCCGTCCTCATGAAGTGTCAGCCTCATATCATACGCATTGACTTCTTCAGGATATTTGGAATCATCGATAAGTATAGGCTTTCCGCGGAATCTGAATCCATCTACAGGTGAATCACTTTCGGCTATTGCAAAAAAAGACTTCCTGTCGTCGCCCTCAATCCTGGGACAAAGGATATATTTACCATTCAGATAAAGAGCACCGGAATTAAATACTCCGTTTATGCCAAGCCTGTTTTCGAAAAACGGATTGGTCTCTTCATCAAGATCATACTGCCACTCTATGGGAACGCTTTCCCTTGTAAGAACCGGATTGACATATCTGTCATAAATCCCGTTATACATATTTTCATCAATTCGGTTCTTACGTGACAGGTACACTTCCTGTTTTGCTTTTAATTCATAGTATTTAGGATGGATCATATTAACCTCATCTGATTCCAAGCTCTGTGTCGGTATCTGTTACATGGCTGTGAGCCTTGATATAGTCAACGATCAGATCAACCTTGGTAAATGCAAGGGATACATAGCTGTCGGCACATCCGTAGTAAAGTGCGATCCTGCCGGTCGAAGGATCATGAACCGTTGCACAAGGGAAGGTTACATTGGGAACGAATCCTCTTTCCTCATACCACTCTTCAGGGGTAAGAAGGAAATTCTCACATCTGTAGAGAACCTTGGAAGGCTCGTTGATATCGAGTATCGCACCGCCGATGGAATATACATATCCGTTGCATGTTCCGGCAACACCATGATAGAAGACAAGCCATCCTTCGGTGGTCTCGATGGGTGCTGCGCCTCCGCCTATCTTAAGAGACTCCCACCACTCCGAGCATCTGCTCATTACGTGTCTGTGCTTTCCCCAGAAGACCATATCAGGGCTCTGTGACAGGAAGATATCTCCAAAAGGAGTATGTCCGGAATCCGAAGGTCTTGAAAGCATTACGTAATTACCGTTTATCTTTCTGGGGAAGAGAACTGCATTTCTGTTAAAAGGAATAAAAGGATTCTCAATTCTGGTAAAGGTCTTGAAATCCGTGGTCTTGGCAATACCGATTGCAGCACCGTAGAAATCCTGGCACCAGATCGCATAATAAGTATCTTCTACCTTAACAAGTCTGGGATCATATGCATAAACGGGCATGAACTCTTCGCCCTTTTCATTTACGAATCTGATCTTATCCTTTTCAAAATCCCAATTGATTCCGTCTTTACTTCTTCCGAAGTAAATATATGAAACACCGTTTCTCTGCTCTCCGCGGAATACTCCCACGAATGCTCCCTCGTATGCAACAACTGCGCTGTTGAAGATTCGTGCTACTCCCTCAATTGGATTTCTTCCGATAATAGGATTCTGAGAATATCTCCATACGGGAGCATCCTGAAAAGTTTCGGGGCCGTCCTGCCAGGGCATGTTGGGAACATCGGGTGCATTCAGGATCTTAACGTCACTCATTTTATTCTCCTTTAAAAATAAATCGATTAATGTTTAACTTGCATTTAGTTAAATTTAACCAGATGCTTTTGCAGTGATTATATATCCCAAAATTCAGATATTCAAAGGAATTTTGCCCAAAATTCATCATTTCGTCGTTTAGGATATTTTTAACTAAATTTAACTATGCAACTTTTTAACGCTCTCTTTTTCAACCAATTTGCCGCACACTATGTGAAGCCCCTTTTTATAATCCTCGCCCCAGACATTTTGAAGCGCTATTTCCACTGCCTGCTTGGACATCTCCTCCAGGTCAACTTCATATGTGGTGATCTCGGTCTCGCATATTCCGGGATATGAGTAGTTATCATAGCCGGCTACGGAGATATCCTTCGGAACCCTGTATCCGTTCTTTTCAAGTTTTTTAATAAGAAGAGCGGCCGTAAGATCACAGTTACAGAAAAATGCAGTCGGCATATCTTTAGGGAGAGTAAGCATTTTATCGGGATCGGTTATTCCGGTCACGGCATCTCTGTCGTCAATAACCCAGTCTTTCTTAATCTTCCCGCCATGCTCAAGTACTGATTTCTGATATCCCAGATATCTGTCCGTAATCGAACCGGTGGCCATAAGGGTTCCTACATATGCTATCTTAGTGTGCCCCATGTCATAGAGATAATTTGTCATGGCATATGCACCGAAGAAACTGTCGGATACAACGCAGTCCATGTTCAGATCACTTCCGGTAAAATCTAAGTTTACAAACGGAATGTCATATCTGTCCCTCATTGAGGACAGATATTCTTCCGGCATGTTTCCCATTACGATGCAGGCATCAACTTTGCCTTCTTCAAGTATCCTGGGCATTTCTCCGGCCTTCTCCATATCGGAAGTCAAAACCTCAAGCATCGCAAAACTTCCCATCATGGATGCGATCTTATTCATATTCTGATACATCTGCCAATAAAAGCTGGAAAACCTGGTCAGGTAGCTCTCCCTGCAGATGACTCCTATATTTTTACTGGGATGCCTTGCAGCATAAGTATGAGGTTCGTACCCCAGCTCCTTAGCTACCCTTTTAATCTCCTCAAGCTTCTGTCTGCTCACCCCGCCTTTTCCGGAGAGAGCTTTCGAAACAGATACTATCGAAACCCCTGTTTTCTCGGCTATATCCGCCAGTCTTACCTTCTCGCCCATTTATACTCCTCTGTAAAAAAATACCTGTGCAGGTTTATGCCCACACAGGTATTCTATCTTATCTCAAGTTAAAGTTAAACTAAATTTTAATTAAACTTAACCAGCGCTCACTTAATGCTTAAGGTTTGGGGATACATATAGAGAAAGCAAATTCTTTGTCATCATAATTGATGGAATATGATCCTCCGTATTTCTCAACAGATTCTATAATGTTCTTTATTCCCAGGCCATGTTCCTCTTCGTCAGCCTTCAATGTCCGAATCTCTTCTCCCTCTTTGACGATCTCACCGTTATAGGTATTTCGAACAGAGATTATGATTTCATCCGACTCCTTCATCAGTTTAAGCTTTACAGTCTTTTGATCACATTTTTCGCAGGCTTCAATAGCATTATTCAAGAGATTGGACAATATGACCACAATATCCTCATCCTCTACCCAAAGATCTGCCATCTCATTGAATTTCAGGACCAGAAGGATACCTTGTTCCTCCATTTCTCTGTACTTGGTATTTATGATGGCATCAATAAGAGAGTTGTTTGTGCTGATATTGCTGTCAGTATCGGTCAGTTTTCCGCCAATCTCAGTAATGTACTTCTCCAGTTCACCGTACTCTTTTTTACGAAGAAGCCCCTCCATACACATGATCTGATTCTTGTATTCATGAGCCCTTTTTCGCTGCAGCTCATAATTGTCGTAAACAGACCTGTACATCTCAGCCTGATTTTTAACCTTCTCTCGAAACAGATCGTCTTCGCGAATCCTGCGTTCTCTTTTGACTATGTCACACATCAGATAAAAGGTGATCACAGTAATTATCACCAGTCCGCTCGATACCAGCAGGTACACATTCTCCATATGAGCATTGCCGGAAATATCCGAATCGCTCATCATCACCACAATTACAACCAGCGTAAAAAGCGGAAAAGGAATAAATCTGAACCATTCCGAATCGTTTAAAACATCTCCTGAATCATCTTTTAGGATTATCTTTCTAAGAACCACAACGGCAAAGAAATCACATAATTTGGCAATAGCCGCAGAAAGGCTCCAATTGATCGTTACCTCAGGGTGATACAGTGACATCCTGTCATATATAACAATGGTAGCAAGATAAAGTATGAGATCAATAGCCCCCAGAAGCCCCATAAAAAGCGCTGATATTAACAAAGCTTTCCAAAGCTTCAATCTCATGTATTCCGTCATCGCAACACCGATTATCAGAATAAAAAGCACCATTCGTAAAACCAGATAATCACCAAGTAAAAACGCCACAAGTGTGTATGCAAGTGCAAACATACAAACAATCGTGGCGTTAATTAAATTGTTGTCAGATCTTTTTTTCGAAAAAATCTCAAAAAATATCCTGCAGCAAAACAATTCAACAACTATAGTCAAAGAGCTTTGAAGATAATATATCATCTATATCAGATTACTCCCTTATACTCGGCTACAGATTTCCTAACCTCATTGTATCTTGCCTTGGGTATACTCATTTCTGCGCCATTATCCATGATCAGAGTATATCTGACAACTTTTTTCACATGAGAACAGTTAACCAGATAACTTTGATGAATTCTCAGAAAACCCGAATCCTTCAATTCAGATTCAACTTCATCAAGTTTCTTATACATGGTGTACTTATTGATGGAATCTTCCATAACATAAAAAGTCAGTTTATGAAGATTACTTTCAATATAAAGAATGTGCTCCAGAGAAACCGTTAGTCTTCCCTCACGGAATTCAAATTCCTTCAGGGAAATCGAATAGTTCATTTTCTCGCGGATTGCATCCATGCTTTCTGTAACTGCACTCTTGAGAGTATTATTATTCTTCAAAATGTATCGAACCGCATCCACTTTATATCCTTCCAAGGTATAATCTATGTATGCAGTCACAAATACTATATAGACATCCTTGCTCTGTTCACGGATTTTTTTCGCAGTTTCAATCCCGTTCATATGATCCATATTTATATCCAGAAAGACAATATCATACTTAAGCATTTCAATCCCCAGAAGTGAAAGTTCCTCTCCGGATTTAAATGCATCAATAGAATACCCTATTCCGCAATTTTGCAAATATGAGATCAGGATGCTTTCGATTTCATTACGAAAGAACAACTCGTCATCGCAGACAGCTATATTAAGCATAGAATCTGTACCGCCCCTCAATATACGCCCGATTTCAGGCGCCCCTTGTACATTATATATCAGGGGCATGAGCAGATTCAATTATTTAGTTTTTGTTTTTTCGCCTTCCTTACCGCCACCGGCTGGTGGAAAAAAAACGCACAGGCAGGTGGTCTGGGATCCTCCATTTGAGCCGTTTTATCACCCACCATTTTTTTAACCATTTTCAGTATGTACTTCTCAGTCTCCCCATTCATTTACTTTACCTCCTGTTTAATAAGTTTAGCCGCAACCATAAGAAAACCACATATAATAATCGCCATTGCAAGGCTTATTAAATATGTCTCACACAACCCCAAAATTCTTAATGCAGTCAAAGTCATACACTCTGCAAAAACACTGATCCTGGTCTTCCTTTTTGTAATTTTAAGTTCATCAGGATCCAGATTTAAATTGGGATGATTAACCGTTCCGATGAATGCAATCACAAGTGCTGAAAGAAGTGTTAACGATATTAAATATATATCCGGGGACAGTTTGGGAATTATATATATCACGCCGGAAAAAACAATAACGGAAGTAAAATAACATTTGGGAAACGAATCCAAATGAAGTCCTCCTGCATAACGTCTGAGAGCAGTATAGGCAAGCAAAAATACGATCATTACATCCGGTCTTCTCATGATCATCGAGATAACCAGAAGGGTAAAAACCGTAACAGCTGTCTCACACATTACGCAAAGCTTATATATATAATATTCTCTGTCATCCGAATCTATTACTTCAAGTTCAAGCATCCGGGTAACTATGTAATCGGATATTCTACATACCATGACGTTTCACTCTTCAAATTTACATCAACAATCCTTGCACTGTATAAACCGGCATTTTTAGACTATATTCCTATCCCCCGATTCTCAATATCCATTGCAGAAAACGGACAAATCATGCAGAAAACGGACAAAACAAAGAAAGGAGCTATCGCACTAAGACAAGTGTGACAGCTCTTTTTATGTTCAAAACACAAAAACCGCATTTCGAAAAGTGCGACTTTTGCTGTAAAATATGTTGGATGTTTGAACTTTCGGGGGGCTCTCTTCGTTGGGGGCTATCTTTGGAGACTCGCGACAGCCCCAGCTCTAAGCTTATCAGCTTATTCTATTTATATTCACCAATCCATTTTCCGTTAGTTTAAAAACAAACCAATCATTTCCATGAGAATCAGGAACATAGTATGTCTCAAGAAGAGTATTACCGGAATACAATCTTACTATTGCGCTTGATTGCCTCAATTCCTCGTTACCAGAAAATTTATGGACGTAATAAGTAAAGCAGCCGCCATTAGACAAATCACTTGCATTCAACGTCATTGTTATTGTTTCCGGGCCATATCCCGAAGTGTCATCCAAGTCAAGACTGGCAACTAAATTGCCATTCAGATAACCATTTCGATTTCCAAAGAATACATGCATCAGTTCCCCAGCTCCCATGTCATAGGTTAAATGAGAATCCAGATCGTTGGGATCATCATCCCATGTCAATATTATTCTATACTCATCATCTGAAAGAACAGGCGTTAGTATAAACGATTGATTAGCACCTACTGTATCAAGTACTCCCACTACATTAAAATATCCGGTGATATAACCTGATGCCTGTATTTCGACTGTGTAATTACCCAACGCCTCTAAGGGCAATTCAAATAATCCGGAAGTATCTGACGTAGCATCTCCAAGGCTGTAACGACCATCAGTTGTATTCCAATTTGTTCTTGAATGGATAATTGCATTTGGAATTGGTGCACCGGTAATCGCGTTGTATACAGTTCCGCTTACCACCACAGAAGAACCCCACACATAATTATCCGTAATATTAATCAGAACAACATCTTCTATATATCTGATGTAACTGGGATCAACCGATATATTGCTTACACTCGCAGGTAGATACAAGCCATCTGGCGAACACGCTGAAAGTTCATATTCTCCTGACGGCACATAAAAATCATATTCTCCAGAAGCATTTGTAGTTGTTTTATAAAAATAGTCTTTAAGATTAGCTTCTCCCGGACTTGTACGCACAAAAAATATCGTGATCCCTGATAGCGGATTTCCATTCTCATCAACAACCTTTCCTTTAGCTGTTCCTTTAGGCATATCATTATCAGATGAACTTATCCCCCCCTGCAACCCCAAGGCAACTTTTACACACAATTCTGCATCAGGCATATAATATATTGAATTTGGATGCATAGAATCCGTTACTTCTACTCCCCTACAATTAGCGCTCGTAATGATATTTTTTACTTCAGGAGCAGTCAGATATGGATTTGCCTGCCATATGAGAGCTGCTATTCCCGTAATATGTGGAGTCGCCATAGATGTTCCGTCCTTATATGCATATCCTGATGCATCTTCTTCATACGGAACGGTACTATATATATTACTTCCCGGGGCGTAAACATCCACTCGGTTTCCGCGTCCGCTATAATTTGTCACTCCATAAGATACATTCCCGGAATTATCTACCATTATTTCCGCTGCACCCACAACAATTATTCTAGATTTAACTATAGGATATGCATCAGTTATTCCATTTGCATAATAACCATATAAAGCATCCTGCTCTGTAATGTGATATGCAGCATTTGATGCGTTTGTAGTCACTTCATACTTCGAATCCAAATCTTTATTAGAATAGTTTCCAGCAGCATTAACAATCAAAAAGTCATAACCCGATAGAATCAAGTTTTCCAAATTTTTCGCCAGAACTTTAATTTGTTTCTCTATTTTGTTTCTAGTTTGCTGGTTACCGCTATTCAACAAATATACAGTCTCCGGAGAATACCCATAGCTAATATTTATCACCCTGACATTGTTATAGATCAGTTCCGCATATTGTGACGATTCTGAAATAATGGTACTGGCAAATATATTGTATTTACTATATCCGTATAAAGAAACATTTGTAGCAACACCCGATATACCAATACCATTGTCAAAAGTTGCACCTATAGTACCTGCAACATGAGTTCCATGAAATGCAATATTTCCATTAACAAGCACAGTATTATTAATTAGTTTTTTGAAAACCAAATCGGGATGACTGTCAAAAAAACAGTTGTCACAAATCCCTACTTTGACCGGTCCAACAAAACTGCTTCTATAATCCCATGCACTCGGAAGGTTTAATGCCCTAAGCCCCCACTTCTCCAAATCTTTACCCGATACACTCCAAGAATTTTTATATCCTTCAGTAGGATAATATGTCTCTTCTAGGCCCTCCACATAATTCAACATTGCGTATGTAACAAACGAATAGCTCTCAATTTCCTCTATTAGTTCGTCTAATTCGGAATACGTTTTATCAGTAGAAAATTCGAACTGATACATTTCCATTTTACTGATATAACCAACTATTGAAGCTCCAAAGTGCTCAGCCATATCAATAACAAATTTTTTATCGATTCCCAGCATTACTCCAACTACAAGTTGATTCCTCACATACGTTTCACCGTATTCCACATCATATATAATGTCTTCAGCAGAGGGATTTTTAAAATATGATCCATTATTTATCCACTCTTCATCATCCTGCTGAGTAGCATGAATTTCCGGTTCAGTTGTGGTTACAACTACATTTATAATCTCTTCGGACGAATCGCCTTCATGCACCTGAAATCCATAAGAAACCGTCTGCCCTATAACAAAGTCAGTGGTATTTTCGTAAGGTTTTACTACATAGTGATTCCCTACGTGCGATACAATCTTAGCACCCCAAAAAGTCACGATTTCATTATTATAATCGAATTCAATCTGCCAGTTTGAATAGCTTTCCTCTGTATTATTTGTGATCTCCAAAAAACCGTTAAAACCACCCTCCCACTGCTGTGGAATACTCAAATTAATTTCTATACCTACATGTGTCTCCGTGTCATTTTCCATAAATGTAAATGATTGTGGAAAACCGTCAAACTGTCCATTTGCAATAAAACCAAAATTAACATTTTGATGAGCATATATGTCGGAATTCCATCCCAAATTCTTAAATCTAAGAACTCCAGATTCGTTTGATATTTCTTCTATACCCCAAGAACTGGTTATCTCATCATCAAATGGAATCTGTGCTGCCCAATCGGTAATATCATCATCGCCATTATTTAGAATGGTGACACCCAAATTGTAGCCGCTATCCCATATATCGTTTAATGTATAAATGACCTTATATTCGCCATTCTCATATTCATATGTACTACCAGATGAATATGTTTCAGAAACTTCTTGTTCTGTTATTTCTTCATCCATCTCCTCAGCCAAGGAGTTGAACGGCATGGATCCAGCACATAAGCAAACCGCTAAAAAAACAGAAATTAATCTACCAATCTTTTTCTTCATCATAATCTCCTTTTCTGAGTTGACTTTTGTAGCATTGCTTTATTCGTAACACCAGATTTATGCAACGCTTAACACTACATAAAATCTAGGTGATTTAAGCCGCTTCAACAATATCCATTGCAGAAAACGGACAAATATTGCAGATAACAGACAAAAAAGCCGCTTCAATTCTGAAGCGGCTTGTGGAGCAATACTCTATTTAATTCACAATCCATATGCAAATGATTCGTATGAATTACGAAGATATTCAAGCTTTACATCTTTGAACCTGCCCAACTTAATATATGTTGAGGTCTCTTCAAAATAATAACGAGTTTTTTCATCATATTCCTCGGCAGTTATTTCGTCATCTTCAAAATAATATATAGCACTTTCATTAAATTTCTCCTCCTTGGTAAGGAATACTGAATATTCAATACCGTTATCTTTCACGGTTAGAAAACCGCTTTGCGTTACATTAAGAAAAGTATTAATCTCTGTTGTAACATACACATACTCCGAACCATCATACGTGTGTAAAAAAACTCCACGCCTTAAAAGATCAGGTTTATAGGTCCCATGTTGCAACACACTATCGTCCCATTCGGTTATCAAATACTCTTCTGAAACCTCATATATGCAAAATTCCGAAGAATCATCTGAAGCAGTAATTATTTCAAGATATCCATCTCTATCCAGATCCGATATTGCATACTCATAATCTGAAGAATCGATCTTTCTCCATACACTTGAATTATCATACAGCAGTTGCAACTGCCTGTTTACTTCTTCTTCGCTTATACCAACCGTTTCTTCATATTCACCTTTGATGTAATATGATTTGTATTCCGAAAAATCAAGTCCTTCTACTTTCTCTTTAGGTATAAAGGCTACGAGTGTACACGGCTCGACGATGGCTGGTTCACCATCATCTCGACGATTTCCACCGATATGATCGCATTCCATATAAATAGTATTGTTTTCAGGGACAACAACCATTGCATGAGGGGTAACCTCGCCCCCGTTTGCCCAATAAAAACTGATGTATAACACATTTTCTTCGAGCGAATAAGCATCCAGCAACGTATCCAGATCAGATAGTTTATCTAATTCGTGGTATGCATGAAAAGCAGCCTCCAGATCTTCTTCATCCTCAATAACAATAGACTTATTGTTTAAACTATCTATGCTTACACCAATAACTTGCATATATACTTCATCCGGACCCAGACGATATCCGAAATTCGAAATTTCGTCAAGATTATGATCATAGCCAATCATAATAGCCCCGAGTGCAATTAATGCAATTATCATAAGCAAAATTACTGCAAATATAATCGACCTTTTTTTCATATAGAATATCCTCAAGTTCTATTAGTGAACAACTACAATATAATGATATGTCATAAAAGCAATATGCCGCAACAAATATCGCTTTTTTATTCAGAGGGGAGCTTATAATGCGATATTTCCGGCGGCATAATTACTTTTTTTATTCTTGTATACTTTATATATGCATACGATACTTTTCAATACCCATTGCAGAAAACGGAAAAATATTGCAGATAACGGACAAATTCATCTTTTTGCAAGGATTGTATACCAATCAATATTTTCAAAACTGTCCATTGAGATATTTGAAGGAAATGAATAAAGCTGAATATCACTATATCCAAGTTCCTTAAGCTTATCTGTAATAATACCTTTGGAAATCGGATTATAGTGTTCCTCAAACGTCTCCTTCCTGTATATCTTCCGATCCTTTTCGAATGTGTAGAGAAGGTTGAAGGTCATGGAGCCATCAGTGTTGTAGTCCCACACCTGCATGAGATTGACTCTTTCACCGTTAACGAAGAAAGGATCATAGAGATAGAACCTCTTCTTCTCCCGCAGAATCTTATCCCAATTTCTAATATCAATATAGATATATCCATTGTCTGACACATGCTCATCCATCTGCTCCAATACCCGGAGAACATCTTCGTTGGAAACATATGCAAGAGAATTACCTGTGCTTGCAACCACATCAAATTTTCGGTCTCCCCAACAGGAAAGGTCTCTGAAGTCAGCCGTTTTAAGATCCGGATCAAATCCCTTATCGGAAATCTTCTTATTGCATCTGGCAAGCATCTCATTGCTGAGATCAGAGCCACTAAGAGCTATACCAAGATCCAATACCGGCAGAGTTACACTTCCGGAACCGATGCTGATATCCAGCATAGAGACTATTTTCTTTCCTTCAAACAGATTCTCCCAATGCTTTTTATAGGCTTTATATCTATCCTCACTTTCTATCAGATCATAGATATCCGCCTTGTCGTACAAACTTCCCATTTTCTTACCCTATCAAAACTATTACCAAAACCAATATGCAGCTTATGATTGCATTTACTATGACGAATATACCGGTATATTTTTCCTGGTATTTTTGCAGATCCGGAATTTTGCGTTTTTCCTCATCTGTCATTCTCCATGTCGCAGGAAACAAAGCAGCGCAAGAAAGGATCAGAAACACTAATAAAGATACGAAGAGCAGAATTACTGCCACTCCGACGTCTCCCTTAGGATGGCTGATCTTATAAATTCCTGTCAGCAAAATGATCAGAATCATAAGAAACTCCACGCATTTTTGCCATTTATTGAACTTAGTCATCTGACACCTTCCTATCTGGATAATTCAGTATTCTTTATCCACGTGATCTAATCCGTAGGTCTTCATGAACAGGTTAAGGTCTGAGTTATCTCTGATGAACATGACTTCCGAGAACTGCCCGGTAGTTTTGTTCTTGAATCCCGCAACCTGTTCACCGTTGCATATGGAGGCTTTTATTATGGGTTTTTCTATCTCGGGATCATACTTATAAGATGGTGCATTAGGTATCTTCGATTTAAAAAATCCGAATCCCATAACAGCCTCCTCTCATTGCAGGTCCATCTGTTCGGTCGTAAGGTTGCCGTTCCACTCATTCCCGTCGCAGCGATGATATTCGGTAAAAGTATTTCCGCTTTCCATAGTATATACTACCTTGAATACCTGTCCGTCTTCAATACTCATGGGATAATTATAGTAGGGCAGGACATTACCTGTGGTAGGCACATCTTTAAAATCTTCGTAAGCATCTTCGATTCTCCAAACATCGCGGCGCTTATATCCGGGAAGCGAATTCGTCAGATCTATGCTTCCGAAATAAGATGCCGTATATTCCTTGCCGTTTATGGTTAAAGTTTCCACAGAGACTGCTTCCGTATTATTCAAATACACTGTCTCATATAAATTCTCACTGCTGACTCTTTCACCATAGAGTTCCCTCAAGGCATTTCCGAGGCATGGAACTGTCCACGTTCCGTAATTCATCGCATCAAGATCTGTATGGGCAGAACCGAATATACCCATTATTGATCTTCCGTCCATGGTCTCATATTCGCGTACAAAGTTATTAAACATCTGTATTTCTCTGTACTCGTAGTCCTCATCCTTATAGAACTTTTTTCCCTGCTCGATATTCTCAATTGTGAGAATATATTCTTCGGAGCTTTCGGTATATCCGTTATTCAGCAGATATTTCAGATATCTCTCTCCGGTCGTATCATACTGATGTCCTACATCTATTCCGTGAAAGACTGTTTCGGGACATTCTGTTTTGATCCGGAAAAAGAAATCCCGAACCACGGGAGAATAGCCTTGTGATCCTTCCCAATCACAGAAAACATCATAAAAAATTATATCGCCATCTGCCTTCATCCATAAGTTCAAAAACTGAGCAGTATAATAGGGATCTTCAACGAACAGATCTCTCATTCCCAGATCATAGTACTCTTTCCAGATTTCCAATTCTTTATCAAGAATTTTCTCATCGGCATGTGCTTCACCGTAAAGGTATATATTTCCGTAAGTATCCGGAACTTCAACCTTGGAAGTGACATTGTAGCTTCCGGTGAAATCCTCAGCTTTTACGCTGAATATCACACGACCCGATGCAGGTATAAGAAATGTATCGCTTCCGATATCCGTCTTTTCAAAGACAACATCATCCCCGCTCTTGACAGTAACAGAAAGAGTCCCGCTTTTAGCCTCGGATGTAAATCTAAGGTATCCGATTTCGGGAAAGACCGGCTTAACAAATGTCCCACTGAAATTCGACAGTGAAACATCCCACTCATGCATACGCGCCCTGTCCGAATATCCTCCGATCGCTCCTATCCTTATACTGATAAAGCCGAAATAGTTTAACATTCCGAAGAAGCCGATAAGTACAAGGGCGAAAAGTACAGATACAATTGTCTTCTTTGCTTTCTTACTCATAACTATTCCTCAATTCCGGATCTCTTCTTATCCCTGAAATACCTGACAAGATTAACAAAGAATCCTGCCAAAAATACAAGTGCAACCGCGTACCAGATAAGCATCATTTTTATATCCGCAAGTGATATTGCTCCGATAACGGTAAACAGCAGAAACAACATAAAATATGGAATCAAAAACTTAGCGTAATAATTTGCTTTATCGTTATTTGTAGTGTGCAGCTCGAAAGGCGTTCCGTCGTTTTTCTTTTCAACGATAAGAAGTGCTCTCTCCATTACCGTCTGGTAATCCGCAAATTTGCTTCCTTTATCGGCAAGCTTCCTCCACAGGACATTTCCTATATCGAAATCCAGGTTCACGTTTTTGAAGAAGATCTTATAACCCATATCTTCAAGAAACGAAGCGTAGTCCTTGCCGTCCGTCTTGGACTTATCACCGATATACTCGATCTGGTATATGTATTCCGAAGGCTCACAGGTTTCAAATTCGTAGAACAGCCTTCCGCACTTAACCAGCCTGTAGCCCTTAGATGCCATTTTATTGAGCCAGTTTCTCTGGGCATCTATGAACCCTGCATAATATCTTGCCTTTACAATGTTATTCATGATCAACCTCCAATAATTCCGGATGCAATCTCGGTTAAGTCTTTAAGTCTCTGCAGTTCAGCCGCTGCTACTTCTTTGCCTTTTGAAGTGATCACGTACTCTTTTTTACGGCCGTCAGCATCTCCGAAAGGTTCGATCCATTCTTTTTCCAGAAGTGAATTAATGGCTCCGTATAATGTTCCGGCTCCCAAAGTAAGTCTTCCATCCGTTTTTTCTTCTATAAACTGCATGATCGCATACCCATGCTTCGGTTCGTATAAAGCCAGCAATATAAAGAATGTAACTTCCGTAAGAGCCCCGCCTTTAACGTTGTCCCTCATTTCTATCCCCTCACATTTATTACGTTTACTGTAATAATTATATATCAGTAAACGTAATAGTTGTCAACAAAAAACACACTCCGAAGAGTGTGTTTTTTTCAGAATTTGGAAAAGAAAGATTAAGAAGATTTAAGTATGCTACACAAAAAATCGTATTCATCTAAAGTAAATTTTTCCGTACATGTTTTATTATCTTTGGTTATAATTTCACATTTCTTTATCCCAGTTCCCATAATGTCATAAGCATTTATTTCAACAATTTCTTTAATTTCATCATAGTTCATTCCGAAAGATCCGGAAACATATGATTTTCCCCCAAAAATAACTATAAATGAATAAAACAACGATGCAAAATACGATACGAGAAGCATTCCCATCTGCCATAACAAACGATTCTCGATCCATGCTACTCTGTCTTTGTAAACCATTAATATTCCTACAAAAACCATTAAGAGCATACAAACAATCAAAAGTTCGTACATCTTCAGACATCTTGTTGCACTTACAGAAATATATATTGCATCTTTTTTTCTCTTTTGAAAAATAATGTACTTATAAACAAAAATGCAAATCAAAAATGCTAAAGCATAGAACTGATAATATACCCTGTTTAAATCTGAGGAATATCGCGCTCCAATAATCAAGATTATAAAAACCAAACTATATAATGCACACTTTATCGCTTGCTTATATGTAAATGGATAATAGTACTTCATTATTCAGTCTCCAATATATGTATTTATCTCTAAAATCAATGATTAGCGCCTCAAACTCAGATTGTCTTATCAGTCCTCTGTATGAATAAAAACTTCTGATATAAAACGAATATATACCCATTTGAAATCCAATACAATGCTACCTGCAGAAAAGGGACGTGTATTTCAGAAATCGAAAAAAAGCGCCCTCTTCTCAGAGAGCGCTCATAAACGTGATAAATTATTTATCCTGATTTGAAACGGATATGTAGGTGTATGCCACCAAAAGCCCGATGGTAAGTGCCATCACACCAAGTAAGGTGACAATGAACATGGCGGAATTTTGCTTAAAGAACAGGAATGGAATTCCCAATACTTCATAAATAAACGCATATACAAACCACAGTAAAGCAACCTGATGATTGTACTTGATCGGATCTTTTACCTGAGGAGCCTTTACTCCGGCAAAAAATCCTACTTCCGTCTTAGAAAACCACGCCCACAGTCCGATACCGACAAACATGAGCGCGACAATTGTCCAAATGATAAATGCGACTACCATACTTGTTCCAACCCCTTCGAACAACTAAAGTCAACACATATTTTACTCTTTTACTCCGCACATAACAATCATATTATGTGATGAAATGCACTTCCCATGCGATTATCCACAGGAACAGAAGAATAACGCCCACAGATACGGCCTTTTTGGCCTTCGACCCGTAAATCCTGTCTATAACAGGCACTATAAACTTCATGAACAGTAGTGCCATAATTCCGAACAGGCAGCTGCTGACAGCAGATATCCTGCCCTGAAAATTCAGCGGCCAGCCCCTGTAAGTCCATAATATCCTGTGGAATCTGTATTCCAGAACGATCGCAGTCATGTATTCAACCGCAGTTGTGATGATCACGCTTCCGGTAAATATCAGAAAAGGATTCTTGATCTTCCGAAATACGAAATACAAGATCAGCATCCCGACCCCGTAGATCGGACAACAGGGAATATGCAAAACGCCCCTGTCATAATATGTTCCGAATACCACGTACACGCAGGTGACTTCGTACAGCCATCCGATAAACGAAGCCAGCAGAAACATCAGCATGTATTTGGTTACGTTCAGATAATCCTTCTCCGCCATTACTTCACGTCAAAATATCGCTCGTCCTCAACGATCGGGACCTCTTTTTTCTCGATCTCGTCTATCTGAATGAATCTTCCGCGATCGATGGCTTTAAGCATTTCTTTAATGCTTTCCTCATCCCCCTGGACTTCCATTTCAACAGACCCATCCCACGCATTATATACCCAGCCTGTCAGCCCGAGCATATCTGCTGCTCTGGTTGCGGTCCATCTGAAACCGACACCCTGAACACGTCCTATGAACCTGAAATGATATCTGATCATGCAAAATAATCTTCTACGGAAGGAGTTACAACCTCATAATAGAATTCTCCGATGTACGGAAATCTTCTATACAGCTTTTCTTTGATCTCCGACAATACCTTTTTCTTGTCATTGCCGGGTAACGAAGATCTCACCAGCTCCAGTACAATATCGAAATCCTGTCTGGGAATTCCTCCTCCGCCGTATTCATACAGCGCCTCTTCGGCTTCCAATAAGCACTTCGATAACCTGCCATCGCCGATATTTGCACCCTGTTTCGAAGGCGCAGCGGTTCTCTTTTTCGAAGCGGAAGTACCGACCTGTTCCCTTCTCTCCGCGCTTACAAGGTCGCTCATGAAGGCAATGATATTATCATATCCCTTGTTCCTGCTGATGATGCAGACCTTGAGAGAATTCTTGTCATAAACTCCTGCAAGATATCCCATATATGCGGATATATACTTGTCCACGGATTCCATGCCCTCGGGGATGTTATCAAATATCTGGCAATTGATATCCTTTCTCTTAGGCTTATCGGAGTCCGTCAGCTTATCCTTGGTGGTAAGGAAGAAAATGACATTAGAATTCTTGGGAATACCGGAATAAGTCAGTTTAACTCCGGCGAGTTTGATGTTCTCATAATCGATAAGATAGTACGTTTCCAAAACAAAGATCTCCCCTCATATTAATTTCCCTCATACAGCGATTATACTATCAACACCTGATTACGTCCATACCGCCAAAATTCACGCCCTTTCTTCAAAATCCTCCCTGATCTCCGCAAACATATCCGAATCGGTAAACATGGCTCCCATATCCGCTGAACTCTTGCAAGCCCTTGCGCATCCCACTACTTTGGAGAGCACATCGTAGTTGAGCTTAGTCCCTGCCGAATCACATTTAAAGTTTACGGCTCTGCTGGCCTCTACGCCAAATCTTCCGGCTACTTCAATGGCATCGATATTGGCTCCGAGGAATATGAATTCCCAGCCGTTTTTAGACTTTTTCTTTTCAACCATCTTTTTCACCTTGTCAAAAGAATACTCTCTGCTGGCGTTCTCCATACCGTCAGTGGTTATGATAAAGAGAGTCTTCCCGGGCTTTTCTTCCTCGGGGAGTGCTTTCTGAATCTTTCCGATACGGTGGATAGTTGAACCGAGAGCATCGAGAAGTGCGGTATTTCCCCTGACATAATAGTCCTTGTCCGTTATAGGCTCCATCTTCTTAAGATCCGCCCTGTCATGAAGGATCTCGCTGACCCCGTCGAAAAGAATGGTGGATATGACCGCATCCCCTTCTTCCCTCTGCTGCTTTTCCAGCATCGAGTTATATCCGCCTATGGTTTCTGCTTCAAGTCCTCTCATGGATCCGCTTCTGTCCAATATAAAAACAACCTCTGTTAATCCCTTCTTCATATCATTTACCTCTCTTTCTTAAGCTTCCGGTCACCCGGTGTTTTGTTTTCTGAGATAAATATATGGGATAACAGAGGTTAAAAGGTCGCCTGCAAAGCGACATTTATCATCCGCCTATGGTAGGCTGATCATGTTCAAAAAGCGCAAGGTTTATCTGATATATATCAAATACTTTATTTTCAATGAAATACATAATGATAAGGTCGAATACGCTGCTTTCGGAAAAGGCATATCCCGCTCTTGCGATAAAATCCCTGGATTCATCGGGATTAAGTTCCAACGCCAGTGCAAATGCCACCGCAGTTATCTTCTTGGGCTGATATGAGGGATTGGATCGTATCTTGGAAAAGAGCTTTCTGTCCACATTAGCCTTTTTATACACTTCCGCATCAGTATATCCTTTTTCGTCGATGATACTGAGAAGCGTCTCCTGCCATGTATCCGAGAGATGTTTGACCCTTTCATCAAGTGACATCCCGGCCGCCGCAGACATTGCAGCCATGGGTACACTACCCATTAAATAATCGTCCGGCTTATCATATCTTGCAGCGGATTCACAGGGCTCGGAAGCACGGAATGCCTTAAATGATCTTTTCCTGACAGGTTCTTCGTATACCGGCTCCTCATAGGAACACTCTTCATCCTTCAGAGAAAAGTTCATAAGCTCGAAGCTGTCCAGCTTACTCATCAGATATTCATCGATCCCCGATGAGATCTCTTCGGGAAGATCCGTTTCATGATCTTCCGACGCAGCCAAAATAACCAGCAGGTCCCGGTCCGGCAAGGATTCTCCCGCAAGGGATAACGCATCCGATACGGAGACTTCATCCGGCACGGGGATCATAATGCTGTAAAGCCCCAATTGAACTGCGGTTTTAATGCATTCGTTCAACAATCTGTCGAATGCCCATTTATCATCAGCCGTAAAAATATATCTCGATCCCGGTTCATCCGAAAGTACATAAGCAATCTCTGTAGAGCCGGTACCCGCATATCTTACAACCGCATCGGCATAGATATCCGCTATTTCATTTTTGATCAACTGATATGTCAAAGCACTTAGTCCATAAAATGACATCTTTGTCATATATCCATCCAGAGAATGTCATAGCTCTTCTTTGAAGTCATGGATGATCGTAGCATGGACTTGCGTCAAGACTTTGCCAAGCACGTTCTGTCAGTGCCAATTCTTCTCATCTAGTATCTTAGGGTCATCTTTTGCCAATCCAACTCCCCAAATGCAATCAGTTGGGCTAGCTTCAACAAATGTCTTGCCTTCAAACTGCTTGTCTAGCAGCTTTGCTCTCAAGGCCAAGTCTTGCTTGTACTTCTCATAGTTGCAGTCATGCATGAATGAGTAACGGACTAAGCTCCATGCCTTGTCATCATATCCGGCTACTAAACGCCCAAGCTGCTTGCACACCATTGGGCTAGACTTCTCAGCAAGTATCATCTCTGCAGAAGCA
>JAGCUO010000198.1 GCA_017962825.1 Lachnospiraceae bacterium
AAGGGCCCTTCCCGGAAAATGATATGACAGACAGTTCAGAACAGATAAAAAATGAATCGAAGGCTTCGGTAAAGAGCGATTCCCTTCAGGCCTTAAGGGGTCTTGCTTTCGCCGGGATATTCCTCGGACACTTTTATTATTTCGGATGGACACCGATCTCAGTGTCCGTATTCTTCATATTGTCCGGATTTCTTCTTACGACAAGGAAGAACGCAACCTACGAAAAGTACGGCATCGCGGATTCCTTCAAAGAAGCCGTAAGACGCATCTCCAAGCTTTATCCTTTACATATCATCATGATGCTCGTCAGCATTCCCTTTGTCATCTACAGGGCGGGCGGACTTTTCTTGAGCGACCTTCTGATCAAGATAGGCTGCAATGTATTGCTCATCCAGTCGCTTATTCCGAGCGCTGATATAAACGCATCACTCAACGGTGTATCGTGGTTCCTTTCGAACATCTTCGTGCTCTATATAATTTTTCCTTTTCTCTACAGAGTATTCAAAAAGTGCAGGGACAGGTTCTCGCTCGTATTTGCACTCATAGTGCTCATCGCCGTTCAGACGCTTTATGTTTATATCGTCGGATGTTTCGTTCATACGGCTGACGTCATGACATACCTGATCCACTCATCGCCACTCTACAGGGTCTTTGACATGTCCTACGGAATCATTCTCGGATTCATGTCCCTGAAGGAAAAGAAAGAAGATGAATCCGGAGTAAAGCTTCTTTCCACTGTTGTTGAACTGGCTGCGCTTATCGTCACGGGACTTCTGGTATATATCTGGAGCAGGGAGAACATGATAGTCTATCTGTCCTATGCGCCTGTGTGCCCTCTTATGTCAGTCATCTGGATGCAGCTTTTCTACAAAAAGGGCGGACTTGTCACGAAGCTTCTTACAAACAAAGTGACCGTATTTCTCGGCGACAGAAGCGGAAGCGCATTCCTTATCCATTTCCCTATAGTCGTCTATATCAACACATTCATCTTCCCGCACCTTACAGTCCTTAAGCGGACCATCATCCACGGTATCCTTTTCCCGGGAAGCGTGATCCTCACCCTCGTTCTTTCCTACCTCTACGACAAGTGGCAGGCAGGGCGCAGAACAAAGTAACTGTTTCCAATAGGCTGTATATGAATAATGGGAAGCTCATTTGAGCTTCCCATTTTGTTTATATCCGATGTGTGATCAATAACCGGCATCCTTCATAAGCTTTTCGAATTCGGCAACAGAAATGTTCATTCTGGCGGAGGCCTTTTCGATGGAAAGATCGCCATCATGTACGAGGGAGTAGAGTGTTATCGCAATTCCTTCAGATTTGCCTTCGGTCTTCCCCATAGCAATACCTTCAGCTTTACCGCTATTCCATACTCGATCGAATACTTCGCACATATTATTTGCCTCCCTTATATCAGGATAATTCAGAATGTTTTCATATCTGTTATCCCCGGTAAATGCAGACATTAGTTTTAATATCTCTTCAATATGCCGAATCTTGGTTTTATCCTTGGGCATATAATCCGTATAAATACGTCTTTTGACAAAAAAGTCAGCGACCGTCCTAAAATCACTTTTGAACAGTTTTATCCGCTCCTCAGACAGCCGGGAAACTTCAAAAACAGTGATGCTGTAATCATTAACATATGGATCAAGTTCTTTAGGAATGTCGAGGCATTCTTTAAGCCTTTTTGGCCCTTTCCATCGTTCTTTTCCAAAGTATAACACAAAAGTAATAACGGGGAGAATGGATTTATATCCGGCAGACATTTGACTCTTGTATGATGCGCCGTCGTATGCCATTACCCTGAAGGGCATAAGCTTGTCGACGGATGTCTGATTCTCGATTCCAAACAGAGCGATCCTAACATTTCCGTCTTTCCAATACTTTATTACATCTCTTTCAAGTTCATGCACTTTGCTGTCATCTGCTTTGTATTGTGAATGGACATCTGTGCTTTCGAGAGAGTCTTCTTTAACGACTTCGCGTCCGTCAAAAAGAAGAACATTCACAATATCCGCGAATACATCATTATAATCTTCAAGCAGTTTTTCGGTGATATCTTTTTCGCCCAAATAAATACCTCAGTTCTATGGATTCGATGTAATAAGCCGGCTGAAAATGTCGGAAGTTGACTTAACAAAATGATCCTGGCTGACTGTGATCACAGCAGCTTTCTGTGGATGATCGGGGGATGGCGGAATGCGCGTCCCTGATGCCGATGGAACCATTTTACTCTACTGATATTGATTTGTATATTGGGCAAATAGACGAGAAAAATTGTGAGTTGTTTTTGTTGATAATACGCGGTTTATCTCCCGAAATGACATCTGTGTCGCAGAAAACATCGTTGCCTATGTACAAAGTAAACAAATCCATGAATAGCAAGGCCTGGTTGACCGGGTCTGTTTTATATTGTATTTTGTGTGGGAGAGAGTTCCGGACTTTCCCGGAGAGCGATTCTGCCGCGCGTTCTGTGCGGCCGCTGATCTTACGGCATATCGCCGGTTTTTACACTGAGAAATAACTACGGCAGGCATATGCGAAGTGATCGTATTTTGCTGCCAAAAAACGAATCGGAGGAGCATGAGAAGACCGTTAGCTATCGTCTGCTCTCTTGTTGTCATACTGATATCCGTGCTTGTGTACGCAGGGATACTTCCCGTAAATAGGAATCTGCCTTTGCCGGAGGACGGGGAGTATGTGACATTAATGGGAAGAGTGGACGGGATATTTGAAAAGTACATAGTGATCAC
>JAGCUO010000199.1 GCA_017962825.1 Lachnospiraceae bacterium
CAGTCCGACACCTGCAAGGAAAAACACTACTGCAAATAAAATGATCACGTCATTCTGCTGTGCACCGCGGCTGTATATGGATTCCGGATGCTCCGGACATATATTTATTTTCACAGGGCCGAGAGCTACTGAACAATCTTTTGAAGTTTCAAAGCCGTCAAAACAGCATGTATACAGCTGTCCGTTATATCGATATGAAAAAACCGGTGAAACGCAGGGGACGCCGCTATTGGGCATAAGGGTTTCGCCGGATTCCGTTTCAAAATACCTGGCATATCCGATACATTCTGCATCGACAGTTTCAGAGTAAATTCTTTTCTTTACGGTAAGCCTTAAGTACAACTTCACAAACAGCAATATTCCTATTCCCACACAGGGTATGCCTATGGTCATGAAAATTCTGGGGATTTGCTCCATCCCTCTAAAGAACACAAACCATGAGAGCAGCGGCAGAATAATGGCAATTCCCATAATTACATAAGTCGCTATCTGATTTGTCTTGTCGGCAACATTGATAAATGAGTAGTTCTTATATGCGCTTGACGGGTTATTTTCCAACCCGGTGTAGTATTCATCCTCAAGTTTGATCAGCTCATCAGTATTCAGAGTTTGCCTTGAATCAAAGAAATATCTCCCCGTATCATTAGTGTCAAATAACATAATTCCATCATCCCTTAGTTATGTTTGCCGGTAAATACCCGGGCAAACGGCTCTCAGCACATGGATATTATAACATTACTTTGAAACGGGCATTCCGGGTTGCCTTTCACACAGTACCCGGATGATTTGCCATCCACAGAACGAGTCTCGTAATGATCGATTACGATTTTTCGAGCTCAACAATCCTGAAGTCATATTCTTCAGGTTCACTCAAACCGATGCATATAAATCTGAGTTTTCCATAAAGGCTTTCAGCTTCTTTGCCGATATACCAGCCTCTGACTTTTTTGCACTCGGAATTCAGGATCTTTTTCACCGCTTTCAACAATCCGTCAGATATCTCATTATCTTCCATGGCCGCAAACATGCCGTGAACGAGGCCCGTTCCGTCTTCGCTGATTCCTGAAGGATCAAATTCCAGAGAACGTGGATTATCGCCCTGATATACCTGTCCGGATTGGTTTGCAGTTACTTCTTCATCTTTCCGCATAATCAGAAAACTGATCTCGCTGTGCTTCTCTTTCAGAGTACCAAGACCGGGAATATCCTTAACTGTACTATACGATATGCTGTCGGTCTTCCCGCATTGTAAATATTTGATCCCAAACGGAAGTTGTTCTTCCATTTCTGAAAGAACAGAAACCATATCATTTTTAGTAGCGAAAAAATTAATCCTCTTACTCATAGCCTTGCTTCTTTCAGATGATGTCTTACATAGGTTCTGCTTATCATCATTATTCTACTTTGCCTCCGCACTCTGAACAGAACTTTTGCCCATGTGTGACATCCGCACCGCAGAATTTACATTTCTTACTATCCGAAGCAGGCTCCTCTGTGCTTGCGGAAGGCGTGTCAGCCGGAGAAACTGAAGGAGCAACAGGAAAACCACCCATCATGCCGAACATTCCAAATCCTTCAAAACCTGCGGGCGGGGTTTTTCTTTTGCCTACAGTGTAATATTTCTTTGTATCCACCGCTTCAGTTTTGTCGTACTCGCTCTTTGATGCAATCTCGTTAAGCAGTTCCAGTGTCTTATCCGGATCAGTGAAGATTTCCTCGTCATTATTGAATCTGATAAAGCCTTCCCAGTCGCCTTCTTCAACATAAGCCTCTTTCGGATCAGCACAGAGCTGTCTCACCTTCTCCTTGATCTCCGGGATCAGTTCTGCCGGCACGTTGCTCATCACTTTATTGTCATCGACTCTCATCTGAATGTAAGCGCCGTTCTTGCTTATTGAAAAGCAACTGACCTTCTTATCCGGGAAAACGGTCTGAATTACGGAATTAGGCTTGTTGTCCGGCGTGCAGTAAATGCCGTGATAGATCCCGGTAAGATCAAAATCACCTTCGGGCAGTGTAGGGTTAGGATAGCAGTAGTTCATTAATGCACGTTTATCCATAGGTTCTCCTGACCCTGCCCTCAGTTCTTCCAACATCTGATACAGAACGTCAGCGTCCATATCGTAATGGAAATCCTGACTTGATAAATGCCCGCGCCCGCGCAAATCCACTTCGCGCGACCGCTCGATAACTGCAGCCATATCCTTACCGTTAAGTGACCGAACAAAAGGAAAGGAGCCCTGATGTTCACCCGTGCATTTATTCAAGACATCTTCGATAAACTTTTCTCCGGCCTCTTTTGACACGCGATAGTTCGCACCATTCAGAGTAAGAAGATAGTAAAGACCATCCTTTATGGCTGTGAACTTGTAATCGTTGTTGTATGGCACTCCGCCGTAGAGGGAATTCTGAGTGTAATATGTTTTCAGGTCTCTGTAAGCGATATAAATATACATATTCTCTTTACTTCAGGTTCCTTTCTCTGTTTCTTTTACAGTAGTCTCGGACGTTTTTTCACAGATCAGTTTAACATTCTTGTCCACAAACAATCCGAAAATCCAAATCAGAAAGATTATATAACTAAACAATTATCAAACCAATTGAGTCCTCCTGGTGTGATATATTCTATGTATTATGATATGACATTTTGAAAAGAGGGAGCATGCAGGTTATGTCTGTTTATATCGCATACAGGGATCTTGTAAACTATCAGTTCCAAACGACTCTTTGCGGAGGACCTCCGACAAATCCCGATTTCCGCCTTGCCACGGTCAAGAGTGGTGTATATCTTCTGACCTGCGGCAATCAGGATTATGCCGTCACCAAAGAAAGAGGTGAACAGTTTAAGGAAGAGGTCTTGTCAAAGGCTACGGGAAGCCATTACGGTTATTTCCCGAGGGGAACCGAGCATAACGGCAAAACGACAGCAGCGGTTATCGAGATATACGAAGATAACAAAAACACATGGTATGACTTTGATGACGAGCTCATGCTGAAAATGCTGACTGAATTAAAAGATGAGCTGGGCGAACCTTTGGACAGGAGGGGTCTCATCAATCACTGTTATCCAAATCCCGCGTTGCCTGAAGAATTCGAACTCAAAACGATCTACCATCAGATATACTGCGGACCGGATAATACGCCTCCTGCAGTTATCAGGACAATGTTCCCCGACACCGAGACAAGCCGCCTCTGGTCATTCGGCGATGAATATTTTGTCGTTATCAGAGAAGGTCTCAACGAGAAAAAATACAAAGTCCCGGACAGCCTGATTCCCGATATAAAGGAAAAGGTCAGAGAGCTTTGCAAGGATCCTGCCGAAGCATACGTTGAACCCGGCAAATGGGAAAGCTTCATCCAGTTCGGCAAGACAAAGGAAAGGATATTCACAGATCCTGACAAAACGCTTGAGCTCCTGAATTACATTGCGTCCAATTCGGAATTCGATTCAACATCACAGATAGATACGAAGAAGTATTATCCCTACAATGCACAGCCGGCCAACGCATTCGGCATGATGGGAATCATGGGCATGATGTCTATGGCGCAACAGCAGGCTGCAAATACGAATTCGAATCATATGGAAGAAACGGCTGCCGCATCAGCTCCCGGCACCTGGAACTGCAAAGCATGCGGAAAGCAGGGAAATACGGCACAGTTCTGTCCCGAATGCGGAGCCAAAAAGCCCGACGGATGGAAGTGCCCCATGTGCGGAGCCTCCAACACCGGCAAATTCTGTATGGAGTGCGGCTCAGTCGGACCTGACTTTTGATACCGCCACTGTCATTTCTATACTGCTGATAATCCG
>JAGCUO010000200.1 GCA_017962825.1 Lachnospiraceae bacterium
AAGGAGCAGTATATCCTTCATCTTTCTTAAGGATCGTAAAGTGTAATATCAGAATGATAGCAATGACTACAAAGATCGGAGCTATTGTAATAAGATTACGCGCGACGCTGTTGTCTCCGAGAGAATCCAGCACATTTATGACATTCATTTTATTGAGAAGGATAAACACTTCATAGACCGCGAACGCCAGAAAAATAACTCCTGCGATCTTTGAATACTTAGCGAGGGATTCCTCGGTATACTGTCCTCTTCTACTTCCAATGCCGCCATTCTTTTTGACAAGCAAGACGATCCCTTCATACAGGAACATGATCATGATTACAATTTCAACAATATAATCTGCCATAACAAACCTCCTAAAATCTCAATGATCTGATCTTCTTTTCACCTTTCTTAAAAACAGATTTCTTTAGCACCACCCTAAGGACAACCATAACAGCAGTGATCACTGCAGGTATTATCAACATCAACATCGGCTGATCATTCGGGAACACATTTGCTCCTCCGATCAAGAGTATTACCATTGCAAGCGCCACCATGATATACATAACTATCAAGCCGGCATTATTCTTCGACGCCGCAGTCTTTTCATCATCCCAATTGACCGTAGCCCCCTTATACCCGGCCAGCATATCAGCATATATAAACACTTCCACGGTAAAAAAGGTAATTACCACAGGGATCAATGCATAGTAGACCGGAACATTGTATATGATATCAAGAACGATCGTGATTATAGCCACATAAAGCGTTGTTGTGATCTGATGTAACCTTTCCGCTATGGAAAGCTTTGCTTTGATCTGTACTTCATAAGGTACCGGGATCTGCTTCATGACCGGAAAGGATTTTCCTTCTCTTGACAATGAAGAATACGCTATCGTGGAATAAAGCATCGGTATGATCAATATAATAAATATCAATGCCGCACTTACATAGAGTGTGAATTCAATATTTAAATATGTCTGCGACATTGTGGCCTCTTGCGCCGCAAATGTTGCCATAACAGACGACGCCAGCGTTCTGAACAATACAATAGCCAGTATTGGCCATAAGAATCCTATGATAAAATTATTAAGTGAATAGGTCGGATTCCTTCTTACCAACTTGAATTCTTTGCTGATCAACGCTTTGAGCACATCCTTTTTTGTACTGGCTTTTCGAAGAGCTTCGTCATCAAGGATCTTGCCGCCGATCGCGGTGTTCTGCATATTAAGTGCGCCTTGAAGATACAGCGTCTTTGCAACAAAAACGAAAAGCAATACCACCCCGACCATGATCGCAAGATCGATAAGGATATCTATCACATTGCTGGTAAGAAGAAAATCAACTAAAAATCCCGATATAGGGACAACATATTTTGTCGTAGCTCCGAATTGCGCAACCTGCGTTATTATAGATGTTGCATCAATACTCTTATTGTCTCCGCCGGAAAAATAGAAGTATGCACAGAGAAGCACAAATGCCGCAATGATACCGATATACCGGAGCACATCCATATTCCTGAAAAGCTTTACCAGGCTCATTATCAGGATTATCACGGTAGCGGTGATCATTGTCATAAATATAGGCTCTAATATAAATACCAGAATGATAGCTGTCCACTCGATCGCGGTAGTTGTTTTTACAAAAGAATATCCCAGATTGATCGGGATTATCACTGCAAGACATACTCCATACGCCAGCTTGAGGAATGAAATGATCCTGAGGATTACAATCTCAAAAGAGGAAAGAGGCATGGTGATCAGAAGCTCTATATCAGATGACATATACATACTGTTGATCATCGTAAAGAACCCCAGCGCAAGCATCACAACGCCTGCAACAAAACCGCCAAAACTAAGGGTTGCCGAAACTCCTCCTACGACTTCTATAATATCAGCAAACTTGTATCCGGCTGCCCCCAGCAGGATAGCTACAACCACGCCGATTATTATATAAAGGATAGATTTGGATCCTCCCTTATCATCACCGGCGGCATTGTTCTTATTCAACATTTTGTAAAGGGATATTATTCTTTTCATACTTCAATACCATTCAGGTTGAGGAATATCTTCTCAAGATCGTCACTTTCGTACTTTGCCTTAAGTTCCTCTACGCCTCCCGCAAACTGCATTTCCCCTTTTTTGATGATGAGAACTTCATCGCATAATTTGTCTGCGACTTCAAGTATGTGAGTAGAAAAGATCACTGAATTCCCCTTAGATACGTGCTCCTTCATCATCTGCTTGAGCTCGTATGAAGACTGCGGATCCAGACCAAGCAAGGGCTCATCCAGTATCCAGATCGAAGGCTCATGGATCAGAGCACCGATGATCATGACCTTTTGTCTCATGCCATGAGAATAGGAAAGGATCGTATTATCAAGAGCGTCATATATTCCGAGACGGGTTGATATGTTTTTGATCTTCTCGACTCTCTCCTCTGTCGGAACCTCATATATGTCTGCCATTAGATTAATATACTCTATCCCCTTAAGGCGAAGGAAATGATCGGGAGAATCAGAGACATACCCGAATTGCTTCTTGGCCTCAAGATGGTTCTTGGTTATATCAATGCCATTAAGTTTGACAGTACCCTTCGTAGGCTTCAACGCTCCGGTGAGCATCTTTAGAGTTGTCGTCTTGCCGGCGCCGTTATGACCGATAAATCCTGTGATATTTCCGTCCTTTGCAGTCCATGTAGTATCATTAACTACGATCTTCTCGCCAAAGGATTTGGTCAGATTAGTTACTTCAACCATAAAAACCTCCAAATTGCATCGCTGTCATAAGCTGCATCAGCACTGGCCGTATAGAAATGCTCTCTGCTGTAAGGATTCATAACACACCCGTTTTTTTATGCTCTCATACCTCTATACGTTTTGTCAATAGAATTATGGACCCCCGGGACGGGGTCAGGGGGCCATTAGGTCTCATTAAATAGATGAGGCAGAGGTTGATATGCTTTTTAGACCTTCAAGGTATCGCCGATACCCTATTATTTCTGATAGTCAAATGCGGGGGCTTTTTCTTTTTATGAAAATGGTGACAGGTACAAAAAACTCGCTCATAAAATAATTGAAACTATGTTGGGATTTTTTAAAATAATTTTTTTGATGGAATGTGTGGTTCAAGAATGCTGGATTCATTCTCGAAACTATAATATAATAAGAATTTGTATGTTACGGGCTCTTTTGTATTGAGAGATTTCAAAAATGGAAAATGTGCATATTTAGTGCAGATAGGTATGTTAGTTTACACATAAAATGAGCAATTTTTGCTCAGTATGATCTAACTGTTAGTGAAAGGAGCAGGCTGTGAAATTTGAAGTAGGTGTGATCCAAAAGGATTCATGGGAGTATTTTGAACAGTTTATTACAGAAGATGGCAGGAACAACGGAGATATCAAACTGGGATTGACGTCCGAAGGGGCGGCATGTGGTGCTATAGCCGGTCATTTTGCCGGTGATACATTGTTTAAGGTGGACAGTATATATGTGGCTTGCGAAGCCAGAGATCAGGGAGGCGGAACTTTGCTTGTTGAGAGCTTGCTTGATCAGCTGCATGAAAATGATCCGACAATAGCCGTAAAATTTGAATTTTTGGAAATGGATGCGGATACTGAAGCCTTATATGATTTTCTTCTTGGAAAAGGATTTGTGGAGGGTGAATCCGGCAAGTATGTTTACATCTTTTCCATAGAAGATTTCAGTGAAGATAAGGGCTTTATAACAGGCGGGGACAGTGATAGCTTTGTGTCATTCGAAAATGCGAGTAAAAAGGAACTGTTGGAACTTGACAAGCGATGCAGTGATAGTGGATATACGGAGTCTGTTTTCGGTAGCTTCCCCGGTTCGATAGATATGCATTCTTCGATCATATTGAAAAACAAAGGAAGAAACGTATCTTTTATTGCGGCGGAATGGGTGTCTGACACGGTTTGCATGTTAAACGGATTCCGCATACCGGGAGGGAAGGTTGACAGATTCAAAAATGCAATGGCCACAGTAATAAACAGGCTTGAAGAAAAAGCGGACCATGATACGCAGATTCTGATCCGTGTTACGGACGATTTCGAAAGAAAAGCCTTGGAAGGAATTTTTCCGGAAGCAGAAAATCTTTATCATAATTTTGTGATTGTTTGACATATTAGCTGATATGAAGGAGTTATAAAAAATGGGCGATTTACTAAATGTGAATAAGCAGGAAAATCTGATCAATGAGCCTATACAGATGCAGGCCCCTTTACAGAAGGATTTCCTCGCTATGAATGATGAGGAAAGGCTTGGCTATCTCAGGAACAAAGAACAGACTGCGATCAATTCAAAAAGAAAACAGCGTAAGGTCAAGTTCTCTCTGATGAAAGCTGTTGCAAATAAGAAACTTGGGGCGGAAGGTGTTTCCAAGACCTATGTACGTGATACGGCTCTCGCAGGCAATGATTTTCCGGAGGATGTTGCAGAGGTAGAGCGACTCAAAACCGAGAAGAACAACCAGATACTTACAGTTGCTTCGTATAGGTTAATGAAAAAACAAAATGCTTATATGGATAGTTTAAGAAATGTCTATAATGAAGCGAAGCAAAATGTTTTCGACGAAGAAGAGGAGAAACGCAAGAGACTTGCAGAAGCAAAGAAAAAGTTTGAAGAAGACTATAAAACGTACGATGAATGGAGAAAAGACGAGTACCACAGAATAGGGAATATTAGGGACTACAGAGAACGTTCGGAAGCTGAGAAAGTATTTCAACAGCAACGATCAGCAAAATATGAAGAATTTTGTAATACACATCATGGTCATGACACCTGGGATATGGTGGAGTATAGATACGAACGAGAAATCATCTCGGATATTCATTCCAGGAATTATGATTGTGAGAGTAGAATGAATGCATTTTTGGTTGAGGGAGAGACAGCTGAAAATGAGAAAAAGTTACGTGATTATGATGAAATGAATGAAGACCATGAGAAGTTCATACTTGAACAGATGGCAGAAGTGAATACCTATGATTTTGATATAGGTATGACCAATCCGGAGTGGATAGCGGCAAACGCCGATGCGCTTATCCGAATGACAGATCGTGCAATAAAACTGGACAATATCCTGTTCCGCTATGAGCATGAAAAGAATAAAAAGCTTGATAAAGACGAGGATACATACTACCTTTTTAGTGCAAAGAAAAACCAGGCAGAAGCATTGCGCACAGAATTAGAGGTCTATCTTAAAAACAACGGAGTCAAGTCAGCGGAGAGGGAAAATTTATTTGAAGGAAAAAATGAAGCGGATTCCAATAAAACCTTAAATGATCGCGATGAGAATGCACTTAAAACTGCTGTGGCTGATGCAAAAGAATCCATAGACATATATAAGGAAACCGAAAATCGTATTCTTGAAAAGATGACGAAGGATGTTGCCGAAGAGCAGGAAGCTACAGTAGTTCGACCGGAGGTTAATGCCCTTACCATTTCCGATTTTATTGGGATGATAGGCAAGAAAAACCGTGGTCAGGTTGTAATGAAAAACGGCAAGCTTACAATGGTCAATAACGGTTATTTCCAGCGCAAAAAAATGGGCGCAGCCTCTAGGGAGAATATTGCAGTCAAAAGACAGTTTGTAGAGCTGGCATTGCAGAGGCTTGACGGTGACGAGGTAGAAGGTTACAGACCATATCTGCTGTCTTTGGTCGGACTTACCGGAACGGAGAAGACCACAAGACCCCTGACCAGAAAAGAGATTGTTGCTGTTATGAACGAAGTGAGCAATCATGCTTCGGCTATCAATCATGTAATGGCAAAAGAGGGTAATCAGACCCTCAAAAGTTATGCTCAGAAAGCAAACAGCATCTTTGGCGAAGGTCCGGCAGAGGGTGATGCAGAGAAGGTAAGAACCAGAAAGAAAAAAGCGATAAAGGCGAAGATACGTACATTGATCCGTCAAAAGGGTGATGCTGCGATTCCGATCTCAGATGCACGTCTGGACAGATTGGTAGATGAGCATTACAACCTGTTGAAGGATGAGATATTCAAAAATGCCCGCCGTATGGAAACAATAGTTTCCAATATACGAGGCAACGGCGATCCTGCGATCGACATGAATTCCGATGTATGGGACAAGCTTGCACTTCAGGCAGTGTATACATTGGCAGCCAAAAATGAAAGCGCCAACGTAGCTGCAAATTATAATACCGAGCAGTATATATTATCCGAGAGTTTTAAACTTGCGAATAATGAACAATTGGGGCAGAATGCACAGAGCATGTTGTTTGCAAGTCTTACTAAAGCCCCGTCGGAAAAAGTGTTTGAGGAGATAATCAAACACAGGGAAAAAGTATACGGCAGAGAGTTGGATCCGAAGTTTTTGGATCATCTGGAAAGCTTTAGCACTCTTATTGAAAATGCCGGAAAACTTACTGAATACAACAAGGGTCTCATAACCCGTGAGGAAGGCAGTCTGACACTTTCTAAGTCTGCTGTGATGGAAGCTGCTGAGACAGTAAAGCAGTTGATGACCGACAATAAAGATGCGTACGACGAGATTGCAGGTTTCCTGTCCGGGACATATTACGAAACCGGCTACCGTCAGATCAGGAATCTGATGGATTCCGGAGTGGATCTGGCTGCAAGACAAAGGGAATTGCTGGAGGGGCTTTCAGCTGAGCATGAGTCATTTGCGGATGAAAAGCAGTATGGCGAATTCAAGATGCGCCCGCTGACGGCAGAGGAAGAAAATGTACTGTCTTCCCTTTCAAAGGATGAAAGAAAAGTTGCGGATGTTCTGCTTCTAAGGTCTGACCCTTCGGAATTTATCAAAAGAGAACAAGATGATACAGCGCAGTCGATGATACGATTGTTGAATGACTTGCGGTCACTGCCCAAAAGACAGGCACATGTCCTGTCCATTACTGTCGGCGAAAAGAACATGAAAATATTCCAAAGTGCGACAGGGGATCTTTCTCTTCAGATCGGAAACAGGTCATTGCGTCTTCCTACACCTGCAAACGGTGTGATTTCACATATCGAAACCGATATGTGCAGTAATGTCAAAAAGTACGGAATGGACACAATAAAATCACAGATCGTTTCCAGGTTTATGCGGGGACAAAGCGCATATAAGGACAGCGATTTTACAGAGATGGGTTTATTGTCACATGACAGAGAACTGGCTGTAAGAATAATCTGTTCACTTGCAGATGCCCAAAGCCCTCAGCTTGACAACTATGATACGGAAGAACTCATGCAAATGGTTTTCGGAGTGTTCGATGCAGAGGATGCTGAAGAATACAAAGATGCAATGGACCATATCAAGTTCAAACTGAAAGACCGTGAAATATTAGAAAGAAACTATATAAACGGTAAAGAAACCGTAAGATTGATGGAAAAACTGAATAAAATGTCAGATGATCAGGTTCCTGTCAGACTGCTTTACAATCAACCCGTTAAGGATGAGGAAGAAGAAGGTCCGAAGTGGACGGCCGAAGAGAGGAAAGTAAAGGATCTGATGGCTGATATCGTGTTTGGATCTTCCCTGGCCTGGGACTTGGATGAAGAAGCGCGCGTAGGCGACCACAAACTCATGAACGGAGCTGACATCCAGGGTATTCACTACAGGGATACTCTAAGCCGCCATGCAGATACTTTTCTTATGATATTGGAGAAGGAAGATTTAACCAAAGCTGATGTATCAGAGAATGATTCGCTCCTTAAGCGTACGATAAACAAGATGTCAGTGCCGGATGTGACCAATGAACAGGGCAAGAGTTTAAAAGAAGAACTGTTTGGCGTTATCATAGGCAGCATCAAGGCTTTGGATGAAAAACTGGGATTGAAAGGTCTATCTCCGGAAGAATTTAAGACGAAAATAAATGACGAAGCCAATCGAAAGAGTGTAGTTGACATAAGTAAAAGTACAAATACTCAGATTGCGGACGGACTGGATACCTTTGCAAAGGGCATCCAGAGTGAGATGACCAAAGCGACAGAGGAAATCTTCAAAAAGCGTGAGATTCAAAATGTCAACCTCGACAATGCAAAGCTGGATAAGAAGTTGCCGCCCGAGGAGTACAAAAGAAGACTTGCAATGCACAACAAAGAGCTTAACAGACGTATTGAGGAGGAAGCAAAAGGAGATACAGGTCAGGGTGCATTTACAAAAGAACTGTTAAAGATATATTTTGAAAAGTCGGCTTCCATAGACAAGAGAGCCATGTTCTCTGCCATGATCCGCTATTCCACACCCAAAAATGAAGTGCCAAAGGAAAAGGAAGAGGAAGAGAAGACGCGCCAGAGAGGAAATGCTTTCGGAGGTTATCTGAAGGGAGCAGGTCCGCTTTTGCAAAAAATCCTTCAGGGTATGCCGATTAACAGTATGCCTAAAGAAATGCAGCTTGCTGTAATGGATATGAAGTCCAATCTGATGCATATTCCCGAGGCTGTAGTAAAATCAAGAATGGCAGCAATGATCCAGAGATCACAGGGCAACGTTACCAAGATAGATGTATTAAAGTCACTTGGTGCAGCTTCCGTTGGACAGGCATTTCTATGCAGGATGTACGGTCCCGTGCTTCCGGAAGAGGGTGAGGAAGTGGTAATCAAACTTCTGCGTCCCGATGCCAGGAACAAGATGTCAAGAGAATCGGTTTTGATGAGAGAGGCTTCGATAGTAGCGGACGGCCGTACAGTTGAAGAAGCAAACAGACAGCTGCTTTTCCATGAAAATGAAGACCACAGAGGCGCTACGGAAAAGACCATATCAGCCCAGATGAAGTCTATCATGGAAGAATTGGATCTGACCATTGAAGCAAAGAATGCAAATATTGCCGCTGTTTACAATGAGGGTGATCGGTCGGTAAAGAGTGTCGGGGTTAATAGTCTGATACTTCCCATGACCAACGCACTCGTATTGGATAAGGCGCCGGGCACTACGGTTGACCGTTATATCAAAGATACAAAAAGCGAAGTGGAAGAAACCATGAAGAAGTTTTATGTATACAAAGATGAGGTCAAGCAGAAGGATAAAGCCACAGGTTTGCCGGTTCTGGATATACAAAATCACAGAGAAGAAGTAAGTGAAAGTCTCGATAAGTTGGATGAGATCCTTACCAGGCTCGAAAAAAGACAAAAATACCTTGCCACGGTTGCTGAGAAGTGGGTGCAGGAAGGTATATACGGCGAAGGTTTCTACCATGGCGATCTGCATTCCGGAAATATAATGATCGATGATAATAAAGCAACCATTATCGATTTCGGTAATGCAACAAAGCTGACAGAGTTCCAGAAGAAGAATCTTACACTTCTTACGGCAGCTTCGGCAGCAGGGGATACGGATGACTTTTTGACAGCTTTTGGAAATCTTTTGGGTGAGAGTTCACAGAAGGCTTTCAAGGACAACAAAACGGCGTTAAAGAGAGAGATAAAGGAAACGTTTAAATTGGGAAATAAAGAGTCTGCGGGACTTCGCATTTCGCTGATCATTTTGAAAGCCCAGTCTCTGGGAATTGAAGTTCCTTCTGCCATCAACAATTTCTCTCAGTCTCAGATCAGACTTCAGAATACGATAGATGAAGTCAACCAGATGATAGGAGATATAAAAGATGATATGGCAAAACTGTCAGAGCATGAGAATCCTGTAAGGAATCAGCAAAGACCAAAGCATAACGAGACACCGCAGCAGTTCTTCTCCGTTATGACCAGGGTTCTTTTAAACAATCTTAATTTTTCGCTGAGTCGTCTTGGATTATTTAAGGCAAACAGTTATAGAAAAAGGCTTGCAAAGTAGAACGGAAAAACAGGAGAATTATGAACACTGTAAAGATTACGGAAGAAAACGTAGGAGATTATATTCTTTTTCTGGATGATGATTCTTCCCAAAATATAGGGCGCACATACTTTCGGGGACTGGCAATACATGAAAACGATGCCGAGCCCCCGAAGGCTCTTGTTGTATGGGAGTATAGAAACATTCATAAAGAGGCAGATAATGAGGCAGCTATCAGGCGGTTCTACTTTGAGGAACCAAAGTATGCCAAAGAGATTTTGGACGTTCTTTCAAAAGAGGCGGATTCGTTTGACACAAAAAGGATTGTGTGCAATCTTTTCAAAACAGATGAAAAAACGAAAGTAATCCTGGAGGATAACGGTTTTTCTTTTGAGGAAAAGGAGGATCAGAATATAGAGGTTACGATAGCTGAACTTGTATCTCTCAGCTTTTTGACAAAGAAAGAGGTTCCGGATATTGTTTCCGATATAAGTGAACTGACGGTATCTCAATTTCGGGATGGGATTCAAAACTGTATAGCAAACGGCAGACGTGGAATACTGGAGGATCTGGAATATCTTCCCATGGAATGGTTCGATGAGGATTTATCAAGCTGTGTTCTGGTTGACGGCAAGGTAATGGGATTCTTTCTCGTGCATAAGGCATACTCCGGCAAACTTAAGGTTGATTTGTTATATGCCACAGGCACGGATGCAGTGATCTATCTGATAGATATGGCGAGACTTTCCCTGAGATATGCATTGATGAAGTATCCGGAGGATACAATTACGGTTTTGCCGAGGCACAACAGGCTTTCTACAGATTTGATTGACAGACTTTTTGCCGACAAAAAAGGTGAAACTATATATGTAGGGGTAAAATCAGTGTAGGAGAAACTCCTAGCCTACCACCTGGTTTTTGCCGTTTCTTTTGCCGTAATATAGTTTTGAGTCGGCATCTTCCATCATATCGTTTGTTGTTTTGCCCGGCGCATATGAGGATATACCGACAGTAACAGTTATCGGCACCGTTATTTCATCTTTGTATACAACAGATCCCTTGCGATATCATTTCTGATTCTTTCGGCAACGGGGCGAGCCTTTTCTATGTCTGTTCCGTTCTACATAGCTGTCATACAGGAAACAGTAAAATTACACAGAAGAGACTCCGGCAGTAATGGCGGTTTTACACCGACGGTTACTGCCGGAGTCTTTTATGGTTTTTTCTTCTTGTCTCTGGCCAGCGCTTCGTCAACGGCTCTGTTGATGAAAGCAGTGGTGCTCTCACCCATAGAGGCAGCATGTTCCTGGACGATGGTTCTTCTCTCAGGAACCATGCGGACCTTCACCTCTACGAATTTATTATTGTATTTTTTGTTGGCACGCCTTCGGGCTTCGGTGAGGCCCTTGTAGCTGCCTTTCTTTTCTTCTGACATCTATATGCTTCATTCCGATATTCATTAAAATCTCCATTTCTTACTATAACACAGCGGATGTGTAACGAAAAGGAGGACAAGCACATGGAAAAGAAGAATGTTAGAAAACTGTTACTATTCACGGTTTAAATAATCCTTGGTAGATAGTTATTAAGCCAATCAGATAATAGCATAAAACAGGGCTTTTGGTGATTTTTTTTATAGACTACATTTGTCTACGGGTATATCGCCCGTCTTTTTTGTGGTGCAATTTTCCTTGAAAAAACCGTGAATAGTAACAGACAGTTTGGTTGATACAAGATCAGATGAGTGAGTTATTTGATACAGCGAGATCCTCTATTGCGTATCACATTGGCAATATTTTTAAGGAAAAAGAATTGGAAAGAGATACTTCTGTCGAAATTTTCGACAGAAGTAAGAATTCGTCCAGACCACCGCAGTATTATAATCTTGACGTCATCATTTCCGTCGGCTACCGCGTTAAATCACAGAGAGGCATAGAGTTCAGACGGTGGGCCAATAAAGTTTTGAAGGATTATATCATAAAGGGCTATGCAATTAACGACAAGCGTCTGGAGGCTTTACAGAAGACTGTGGAAATCCAGGCTAAAATGCTGGCTACGGCCATTGAAGGTGACTCTGATGAGGTTTTAAGAGCAGTCAATCTGTATACGCAGGCCCTGACATTACTTGACAAATATGATCATCAATCGCTTGAGAAGCCTGAAGGAAACCAGCCGATATACAGGATTACTTATGCTGACTGCCGCGCAATGGTAGACCGCATGGAAGACAGCTTCAAATCAGATGTCTTCGGAGTTGAGAAGGAACCTGGAAAGATCGAAGGAATACTGGCTGCCGTATATCAGGATGTATTTGGAGGGGAGGTTTATCCTTCTTTGGAGGAGAAAGCTGCCAATCTTTTGTATTTTTATGATTAAGGATCATCCTTTTGCAGACGGCTGCAAACGAATCGCAGCTTCTTTATTCCTTGAATTTCTAAACAGAAATAATACACTATTCAGGGATGGACATAAGGTTATCAGTGACGGTGCTCTTGTGGCTATCACTCTCATGATAGCCGAGTCTGACCCGAAGGAAAAAGACATCATGACGACTATGGTCATGAATCTTTTGAGTGTAGGGTGAAAGAATTTTATATTCCAGTTTTAATGACGAAAGAAGAAAGAGAGATTTTTATGGAAAAGTATATTGAAGGAAATAAAGCGGCTTGGGAAGAAGCTTTTGATAAAAGGGATGCCTCATGGGGCGCCGATATAACGGAACGTATACAGAAAGAAGACTATCCGTTTTTTGAAAAGGAAATGGCGGATGCTTTGAAAAACATGGATACGAAAGGAAAGACGATCGGTCAGTTTTGTTGTAACAACGGTCGAGAGCTGCTTTCTTTGGTAAAAAGCGGAAATGCCTCAAAGGGTGTTGGATTTGACATTGCTGAAAACCAAGTGGCTTTTGCAAATGAAAAAGCAAAAGAATTGAACCTGCCTTGTATATTTGAAGCTGTGAATGTTTATGATATTGATGATCGTTTCAGAGAACAGTTTGATATTGTGATCATCACTATCGGAGCACTATGCTGGTTTGAAAATCTGAATCGCTTTTTTGAAATCGTGGCAAAATGCATGAAACCCGGAGCAGTGATCGTGCTTAATGAACAGCATCCCTGCACGAATATGCTAGCTACGGAAGGCGATGCTGAGTTTGATCCTGAGCATAAGATGGAATGTCATTTTTCTTACTTTGAACATGAATGGACC
>JAGCUO010000201.1 GCA_017962825.1 Lachnospiraceae bacterium
ATATATGGACTCTGTTCCTCTTGTTGCCATTACCGCAAATGTTAATCTTCCCGCTCTCGGAAAAGATTCATTCCAGGAGATCGATATTGTCGGTGTTACCATGCCTATTACAAAACATGGTTTCATAGTCAAGAATATCAACGATCTGGCACCTACCATCCGTAAAGCATTTAAGATAGCAAAAACAGGACGTCCCGGTCCTGTTCTCGTAGACATTACCAAGGATGTGACCGCTGCGGTATGTGATTACGAACCCGTTAATCCCGCAGAGCCCGATAAGATCATTAAGTTTGATGACAAGGACCTTACCGCTGTTGCGGAGATGCTCTGTAAAGCCAAGAAGCCTTTCATCTATGTGGGCGGCGGTGCCATCATCTCTGATGCGTCGGCAGAAGTTGCAGAGCTTGCGGAACTTCTTGATGCGCCTGTATGTGATACCCTTATGGGTAAAGGCGCGTTTGACGGTCATTCAAAGCGTTATACCGGAATGATCGGTATGCACGGAACAAAGGCATCCAATCTCGGAGTTACCGAATGTGATCTTCTTGTTGCACTCGGTGCAAGATTCTCCGACAGAGTTATCGGTAATCCCAAGAAGTTTGCAGAGGGTGCCAAGATAGTTCATATTGATGTCGATGCCGCAGAGATCAGTAAGAATATCTGTGTTGATGCATCTCTTGTAGGTGATCTTAAGACCACACTTCAGAAACTCAATCCTCTTATCACCAAGCAGAATCATGATGAGTGGATGAAGCATATAGAAGAACTTAAGGCTAAGTATCCTCTCGGATATGATGACAGCAAGCTTACCTGTCCTTATATCATTTCCGAGATCGACCGTATCACTGAAGGTAAGGCTGTTATTACAACTGACGTTGGCCAGCATCAGATGTGGGCCGCTCAGCATTATCTTTACTCCAAGCCCAGAACCTTCCTTTCATCCGGCGGACTCGGAACAATGGGATACGGACTCGGTGCCTGCATAGGTGCACAGGTAGGTCGTCCCGATGATATCTGTATCAACATCGCAGGTGACGGATGTTTCAGAATGAATATGAACGAACTTGCCACCGCATCCAGATATAATCTTCCCATCATTCAGGTTGTCATCAACAACCATGTTCTCGGAATGGTACGTCAGTGGCAGACTCTTTTCTACGGAAAGAGATATTCCCAGACCGTTCTCAATGATGCGGTTGATTTCTGCAAGGTAGCGGAAGGTCTCGGATGTAAAGCGATTAAGATCACTAAGAAAGAAGAAGTCGAGCCTGCGCTTAAAGAAGCTATCGATGCAAAGTGCCCCGTTCTTCTCGAGTGCATCATTGAAGAAGACGATAAGGTATTCCCCATGGTTCCTGCAGGAAAGCCTTTAAGCGAAGTATTTGACGAAAAGGATATGAAAGAAGATTGATTATGTCCTCCGTTAGAGAAAAGCTTTCAAAGCATAAAAAGAAAGTAGTATGCATAGGCTCAATTGCCGCGATACTTCTTGTCATATATTTCGGAACTGCTTTATATTTCAGAAACAGATTCCTTCCCAACACGTGGATAGGGGATGTTTACTGTACCGGCAGAAGTATGCAGGCTGTTGCCCATGATCTCAAAGAAAAAATAGTAATACCCGATATCAGGATAAGCTGGTCCGATGAAGGATATGAGGATTCATTCATTAAGCCGGATGATATTTCCTACAGCTATAACCTGACATCATCCGTTATGAAAGCGGTTGAGTCCCAGAATATCTTTTCCTGGCCCTCATGTCTTTTTACAAGGCAGACTCTTCAGCTTGAACCTGTAATAGATTTTAATTCCGATCTTTTGAGAAGCAGATTTTCGCAGCTTGAAAGAGTAAGAGCCGAAGTGGCTCAGGTTCCCGAAGCAGAAATCCGTTTTGATAACGAAACCGGATACTTTTTATACGACAATCATGCGGGAAGGCTTGATATAGATAAAGCTCTTCAGGCACTTTCCGATGAGCTCTTAAGCGGTAAACTTTCACTTACCCTTGATGAGACATATTATTACGACGCTCCCTATACGGCTGAAGAGAATGCAAATCTTGGTGAATGGGATAAGCTTTCATCTTTCCTGAATACCGATCTGGTATATGATATGGGTGCTGAGAAGATCGCATTTGATTCTTCTGTCATGAGTTTTCTGATCGAAGCTGAAAGAAATCATGATCCCGTTAAGGATGAGGAAGGATCGTACATCATTGATGATGAAGCTGTAAGCGAGTGGATCGATGATCTCTGCGAGGCATATAACACCTACGGTCTGGACAGGGAGTTTCTCTCATCCACCGGCAAAACGGTTATCATCCCGGCAACCTACAGCAATTACGGTACGGAACTTAATCATGATGCCGAACTCAGGTTTTTGAATAATTATCTTCATTCGGAAGAGCCCTGGGATGGAGTTTCGGATGAACATATTCCCTCATATAAAGTGGAAGCTACAGTGAGGGGACTGAATGATATAGGAGATACTTTTATCGAAGTGGATCTTTTCGATCAGTACCTGTATTATTACAAAAACGGTGAGCTTATACTGGAGACGGATATCGTATCCGGTGACATTCCAAAAGGATGGACAACTCCAAGAGGTGTGTTCTACATAAACGGAAAATACACCGATCAGTATCTCTACGGTAAAGATTATATTGATTTCGTTTCTTACTGGATGCCTTATTTCAGAGGTTACGGACTTCATGATTCTGACTGGAGAGATGAGTGGGGCGGAGATATTTATACATATGACGGTTCCCACGGATGTATAAATATGGATAAAGAATCCGCGCGTACCATTTTTGAAAACATAGAAATAGGCACACCGGTAGTGGTTTACGATTATTGAGTTGACTATTGGAGCCTAAAAGTTTATCTTATTAAAGATTCGTATATTTATTCATTAGAAGCTGGGTGCCCGCTTCGCCGGCACTTACATAAATTAACGCCGCTGTCGCGGCAAATTTAAGGAGGTTGGGCGAAAGCTTCGCTTTCGCTAACATAAATTAATGGCGCTTCGCGCCCAATTAAGGAGGTTGGGCGAAAGCTTCGCTTTCGCTAACATAAATTAACGCCGCTGACGCGGCAAATTTAAGGAGGAATACAAATGTCCAGAGTTTACAATTTTTCGGCAGGACCTGCTGTTTTGCCCGAAGAAGTACTGAAGGAAGCTGCAGAGGAGATGCTTGATTATAAGGGATCAGGTCAGTCTGTAATGGAGATGAGCCACAGATCCAAGGTGTATGACACCATTATCAAGGAAGCTGAAGCCGATCTTCGCGAACTCATGAATATTCCCGATAACTATAAGGTGCTGTTCCTTCAGGGCGGTGCTTCACAGTTCTTCGCAGAAGTTCCCATGAACATGATGAAGAATAAGAAGGCCGGATATATCATCACCGGACAGTGGGCTAAGAAAGCTTTCCAGGAAGCTAAGATCTATGGTGAGGCAGTTGAGCTTGCATCATCCGCTGACAAGACCTTCAGCTATATTCCCGATTGCTCCGATCTTCCCATCACCGATGATATGGACTATGTCTACATCTGTGAGAACAATACCATTTACGGAACCAAGTATAAGACCCTTCCCAACACCAAGGGCAAGATCCTTGTTTCCGACGTATCCTCCTGTTTCCTTTCAGAGCCTGTTGATGTTACCAAGTATGGCGTAATCTACGGCGGCGTTCAGAAGAATGTCGGACCTGCAGGCTGCGTTATCGCTATCATCAGAGAAGATCTCATCACCGATGAGTGCCTTCCCGGAACTCCCACCATGCTTAAGTGGAAGACTCAGGCAGACAATGATTCTCTTTACAATACTCCTCCCTGCTACACCATCTATATCTGTGGCAAGGTATTCAAGTGGCTTAAGAAAATGGGCGGACTTGAGGAGATGAAGAAGAGAAACGAAGAGAAGGCTAAGATCCTTTACGATTTCCTTGATTCTTCAAAGCTTTTCAAGGGAACCGTCGTAAAAGAAGACAGATCTCTCATGAACGTTCCTTTCGTAACCGGTAACGAAGAGCTTGATGCTAAGTTCGTCAAAGAAGCTACCGAAGCAGGATTCGTAAACCTCAAGGGTCACAGAACCGTTGGCGGTATGAGAGCATCCATCTACAATGCAATGCCTAAGGAAGGCGTTGAGAAGCTTGTTGAGTTCATGAAGAAGTTCGAGGCTGAGAACGCATAATTTGCCTCTTTGAAAGGAGTTTCCAGATGTTTAAGATCAATTGCCTTAATCCTATTTCTCAGGTTGGCCTTGCAGATCTTACCGGTGATTTTCAGATAACCGATAAGACCGAAGAGGCAGAAGGTATCCTTGTAAGAAGCGCTGCAATGCATGATATGGATCTTCCCGATTCACTTCTTGCCGTTGCCAGAGCAGGAGCCGGTGTAAATAATATCCCTCTTGATAAGTGCGCTGAGAAAGGTATCGTAGTATTCAATACTCCCGGTGCTAACGCAAACGGTGTTAAGGAGCTTGTTATCGCAGGTATGCTCCTTGCCGCAAGAGACATTGTAGGCGGTATTCAGTGGTGCAAAGATAATGCATCAGATTCAGACATTGCCAAGACCGCAGAGAAGCAGAAGAAGTATTTTGCCGGAACCGAGATCGCTGGCAAGAAGCTTGGTGTCATCGGACTCGGTGCCATCGGTGTTAAGGTTGCTAACGCAGCTCAGAATCTCGGCATGCAGGTATACGGATACGATCCTTACCTCTCTGTAAATGCAGCCTGGAATCTTTCCAGAAGCGTTATCCATGTAGAGAAGGTAGAAGAGATCTACAAGGAGTGTGATTATATCACCATTCATGTTCCTCTTCTCGATTCCACCAAGGGAACCATTAATCGTGAAGCCATCTCTATGATGAAGGACGGCGTTGTCGTCATTAACTATGCAAGAGATCTTCTTGTTTCCGAGACCGATATGCTTGAGGCTCTCAAGAACGGTAAGGTAGCAAGATATGTAACCGATTTCCCTAACTCAACCACAGCAGGACAGCCCGGCGTTATCCTTACTCCCCATCTCGGAGCAAGTACCGAAGAGTCTGAGGATAACTGTGCTAAGATGGCAGTTGCCGAGATCATGGATTATCTCAATAACGGAAACATCAAGAATTCTGTTAATTATCCCGCTCTTGATATGGGTATCTGTGATAAGAAGGGAAGAGTTGAAGTATTCCACAAGAATCAGGCTAACATGATCACTCAGTTCACAGCAGTTATCGGTGCCGAGAAGATCAACATCTCCGATATGATGAACAAGTCTAAAGGAGATTATGCCGTAACCATGCTTGATCTTGATGATGTTCCCACTCCTCACCTCGTTGAGAAGCTTTCTGCTGCAGAAGGTGTTCTCCGTGTAAGAGTAGTAAAGGGATGATGAAGTAATTTAAAACGGGTGCACATGATGTGCACCCGTTTTTTTATATGTTTTCGTTATTTCTTGTCACCGTCTTCGATATCTTTGAGAGAATCCTGGAGTTTCTTTTCCATCTCTGTAGCGGCCTCGCTGGCAAGATCCATATACTCTATGAATATATCGCTGAGAGATTTATCCTGTTCTTCACCGATCTGTTTCATGATCGGAGTAAGCTTCTCGAGCTGATATGAAATCGGTGTGTGCTGGGGATCAATGTCGGGCATTACCTCTTCCGCATAATCATTGATCCTTTTTAACATTGCTCTTTGATCCTGTGTCATGACAACCCTCTTTATCTTATAAAATGCGCTTTTTTGTAAATGCATTATAGCATGTAGTAACTTGTTTGTATAACCGTATAATGCTAAAATAATTAATGTTTTTAACACAATTCTATTATAACGATTTCTATAAACGGAGACTTTAAAATGGCTGACGTAAGACCTTTTAACGCATACAGACCCAGGAAAGGTATGGAGTCTGTAATCGCGGCACTTCCCTATGACGTATATAACAGAGCTGAAAGCGTAGAAGTTGTCAAAAACAATCCTGAAAGCTTTCTTGCCATAGACAGAGCAGAGACACAGTTCTCTGATGATGTTGATACATATGATCCCAAAGTATATGACAAAGCCAGGGATATGATCCGTGAGAGGATCGAGGACGGACGTTTTGTGCAGGATGAGGGTGAACCCGGATATTATCTTTACGAGCTTACCATGGACGGAAGAGTTCAGAACGGTATTGTAGCCTGTGCTTCCATCGATGATTACATGAACGGAGTCATCAAGAAGCATGAAAATACCCGTGCCGACAAAGAGGTGGACCGTATCAACCATGTTGATAAGACAGGCTTCCAGACAGGTCCTATTTTCCTGGCATACAGACATAATGATGTTCTTGCTTCCGTTATCGAAGCTGTTAAAAAGGGAGAAGCAGATTGTGACTTTACATCCGATGACGGAATCAGACACAGAGTCTTTTCCATCAAGGATGCGGATAAAGTAAAAACAATACGTGATGAATTTGCCGGAACGGATGCTCTCTATATTGCCGACGGACATCACAGATGTGCATCGGCTGTTAAGGTCGGATTAAAGAGAAGAGAAGAAAATCCCGGATATACCGGTGATGAGGAGTTTAACTATTTCCTCAGTGTTATTTTCCCCGGAGATGAACTTAAGATCCTTGATTACAACAGGGTAGTAAAGGATCTTAACGGTCTTTCCGAAGTTCAGTTCTTCAACGAAGTCATCGATAGATTTGAAGTATGTGATGCCAAGAAGCTTTATTCTCCCGAGGATAAAGGACTTTTCGGTATGTATATCAGCGGAAAGTGGTACAAATTACGTGCCCACCATGATATAAAATCCGACGATCCCGTAAAAGGACTGGATGTATCCGTTCTTCAGGATGGTCTTCTCGGACCTGTTCTCGGAATAGGTGATCCCAGAACCGATAAGAGGATTGATTTTGTAGGAGGTATCAGAGGACTGGGTGAGCTTGAAAGAAGATGTAAGGAAGATATGGAAGTTGCATTTTCCATGTTCCCCACTTCCATAGATGAGCTCTTTAAAGTGGCTGACGAAGGACTTCTCATGCCTCCCAAGTCCACATGGTTTGAGCCTAAGCTCCGCAGCGGTTTATTCTTACATAAGATCGATCAATAAAATATATAAACAGGGGTTGATAATATGAATAAGAGACTATATAAGCTTATGGATTGGGCGTTTATCGAAGAGGTTATTTACTCTGAGTGCTCCCATCCGCAGGATCTTCTCGGACCTCATGCCAAGGGACAGACTATGCTCCTTCAGGCTTATTTCCCCGATGCGCAGTCCGTTGTCGTTAAATGGAAGGACAGGGGTGAACCCGGCAAACCTTCCGAGACGGAAATGGAAGTTGCAGACGATGACGGTTTCTTTGCTCAACTCCTCCCCACCAAAGATCTTGGAGTTTACACCTATGTTGTTACATACGAAGAAAGACAGGCAGGGGGTAAGACTCTTAAGAAAAAGGTATTAAGATGCGGTGATCCTTACAGGCATGCTTTTCTGTTAAACGATAAGGACATTGCAAGATTCATAGAAGGCAAATGTCTCAATGCATCCGATATCCTCGGATCACATTACATGGAACATGACGGTGAAGAGGGTACTCTTTTTGCCGTATATGCCCCCAATGCAATGAGGATCAGTGTTGTCGGTGATTTCAATTCCTGGGACGGAAGACTCGATCAGATGTGTAAGAGAGAGGATTCCGGAATCTTTGAACTCTTCATCCCCGGAGTAAAGCCCGGAGATAAATATCAGTACGAGATCAAGTTTAAGAACTACGATATTATCAGGAAAGCCGATCCTTATTCAACCGAGCTTCTTATGGAGAACGGTTTTGTATCGGTGGTTCCGGAAATCTCATCCGAGAAATGCCGGTCTCTCTATTCCAAAAAGAGCGTGGATAAAAACTCAGCTCTGAGCATATACCAGATCAATCCCTTTGAGTATGTAAACGAAGATACATCCGCATTTGTCAGGATGAGTGAAGTTGTTCCGGAGATCTGTAAGGCTTCCGGTTTTAGTCATGTAAATATCGGAAATGTACTTACCTCTTCAGGAAGCAGAAGGGAAAAGTGCATATCGTTTTATGCTGTTGATAAAAGACTCGGTTCATCGGATGAATTGAAGGCATTTGTCAATACACTTCATGATGCTCACATTGGCGTTATCTTTGACTGGGTTCCTTCTTTCTTTGCACATGAAGAAGGGGGGCTGGCTCTTTTTGACGGAACAGGTCTTTACGAGCATATTGATCCCAGACAGGGTTACGCGGCGGATATTGATGCCTGCCTGTTTAATTATGCTTCAAATACGGTTTCCAATTTCCTGCTTTCTTCGGGATTTAAATATGCCGATGATTTCGGCGCTGACGGCCTCAAGGTATGCGGAATCGCAAGAATGCTCTATCTGGATTACAGCAAGACAGAGTGGGTTCCCAATATCTATGGCGGAAATGAAAATCTTGATGCCATCTCTTTTTTGAAGGATTTTAATACCTTGATGAAGTCCAAATATCCCGGCATGCTCCTTATAGCGGAGGATTCGTCGCTTCATCAAGGCATCACCGATCCCGCATCCGATAACGGTCTTGGATTTGACTACAAGTGGAATGAAGTATTCTACGATGATTTCAGGGATTTCATCAGCATGGATCCTTTGTTCAGAGGAAGGAATCTTCACCTTCTTCCCGATGAACTGACCTATGCTTTTGTTGAAGATTTCATCCTTCCTTTCGCAGGCAGGGAAAAGACCAGCGAGGTAGGAAGGCTCTATGATATTCTTCCCGGCGATGATGGTATGAAGATGGCTCAGATGAGACTTTCGGCAGGTTTCCTGTATGCCCATCCGGGTAAAAAAGTTATCGGTGCAGCCGATGAAATATGCGGGAAGATCTTTAAGGACTTAAATGCTCTTTATGAGACGGAGCCTGCTCTCAGACAGGGTGAGGATGATCCCGAAAATTTCGAGTGGCTCAGCAATATGAATGAGGATCAGGCCTGCGTTTCTTTTGTCAGAAAAACCGACGATCCCGAAGACATGCTTGTGTTTATCGCAAACTTCTCCGGAATAGAGCAGTCATTTTCAACGGGTGTTCCTTACGAGGGAAAATATAAAGAGATCTTTACCACCGACGATAAGGCTTACGGCGGATCTTCATCCGTATCCAAAACGGTCAGGAAAGCGACCGATAAGAGAATGGACGGAAGGACCCAGTCCATTTCGGTTAAGATAAGACCTCTCAGCATGATCATCATGAAGTTTATTCCCTATACAGAGGCTGAACTCGAGAAGGTTATAGAGCAGAGGATACGGAATTATACTCCTATCAAAAAGAGTAAGAAGTGATCCTAAATCCGACTTGATTTTTACTGCACCAATCTATATAATCGTACAAGTGAGTCAAGAGGCTGACAGCAGATATCTGTTGTCGGCATGACTGCCGGAATGGCTCAGTTGGTAGAGCGACGCATTCGTAATGCGTAGGTCAGGGGTTCGAGTCCCCTTTCCGGCTTTGAGACCCGATATCATGATCAAGGTATCGGGTCTTTTTTTATCCCGCATACAGACATATCGGAATTATGTAAAAATATAACGTTTTCCTAAGGGTTTTCGGCAAATTTTTGTGTTGACAATGAGGGTCAAATTGCCGAAAATATATAAGATTATATTTAAAAGGAAAAGGTGGCTTTATGGCACAGTTATGGGGCGGAAGATTTACCAAGCCCACCGATGAAAAAGTATATGCTTTTAATGCATCCGTTAACTTTGACAAAAGGATGCTTAAGCAGGATGTCTGCGGAAGTATTGCTCATTCGGCAATGCTTGCCAAGCAGGGGATCATATCCGAAGAAGACGGTAAAGCGATCGCGGAAGGGCTCAAAGCTATTTACGATGATGTTACTTCCGGAAAACTTGAAATAACCGATCAGTATGAGGATATTCATTCTTTTTGCGAAGCTGTTCTGACCGAAAGAGTCGGAGATGCGGGCAAGAGACTTCACACCGGAAGAAGCCGTAATGACCAGGTTGCCCTTGATATGAGGATGTATGTAAGAGGAGAGGTATGTATCGCCGATGCCCTTCTTGATAAGCTTCTCGTAACTATCCTTGATATCATGAAGGCAAATACTAAAACCTTTATGCCGGGATTTACACATCTCCAGAAAGCACAGCCCGTTACTCTGGCTCATCATATGGGTGCATACTTCGAGATGTTTAAGAGAGACAGAAAGAGACTTCATGACATTTATGAGAGAATGAATGAATGTCCCCTCGGTTCCGGAGCGCTTGCAGGAACCACTTATCCTCTCGACAGAGAATTTACTGCTAAAAAGCTCGGCTTCGACAGGGCTACCGATAACTCCATGGATTCCGTATCCGACAGAGATTATCTTATAGAATTCCTTGATGCTCTTTCCATCATCATGATGCATATGTCCAGGTCCTGTGAGGAGATCATTACCTGGAACACCAATGAATACAGATTCGTTGAGATTGATGATGCATATTCTACCGGATCGAGCATAATGCCTCAGAAGAAGAATCCCGATATTGCGGAACTTATCAGAGGCAAGACCGGAAGAGTTTACGGAAGTCTGATGGGACTTCTTACTACCATGAAGGGCCTTCCTCTTGCATATAACAAAGATATGCAGGAAGACAAAGAAGGTGCTTTCGACGCAATGGACACCGCTTGCTCGTGCCTTGATCTTTATGAAGGAATGCTTCGCAGCATGAAGTTCAATAATGAGATCATGGAAAAGAGTGCGGCCGGCGGATTCACCAATGCAACGGATGCCGCTGATTATCTCGTAGGAAAGGGAATGCCTTTCAGAGATGCCCACTCCGTAGTCGGAAGAATGGTTCTTGAGTGTATAGACAAGGGTATTACCATCGATGAGATGAGCCTTGATGATCTTAAGAAGCTTTCATCCGTTATAGAGGAAGATTTTTATGAAGCGGTCAGTATAGAGACGTGTGTACTCAAGCGTTCCACCAAAGGTGCACCCGGTCCCGATGCAATGGCTGATGAGATCAAAAACTGTGAGAAGTTTATCGCAGATACAAAAGTTCTTGTCGATCCGCTTGATGATTTTTTGAATTGATATTTTCCGGTACTAAAAGACCGGCTTAGGAGGAGATATTATGAGTGATAAGTTAAAAGTTGGTATTCTTGGCGGAACCGGTATGGTTGGCCAGAGATTCATTTCTCTGCTTGAGAATCATCCCTGGTTTGAGGTTGTTACTATTGCAGCTTCACCCCGCAGTGCAGGAAAAACTTATGAAGAAGCTATCGGTGACAGATGGAAGATGACCACTCCCATGCCCGAAGCAGTTAAGAAGATAGTTGTTAAGGATGTATCCAATGTTGAAGATGTTATCGCTGATGTTGATTTCGTATTCAGCGCAGTTGATATGACCAAGGATGAGATCAAGGCTATCGAAGAGAAGTATGCTAAGGCTGAGATCCCTGTAGTATCCAACAACAGTGCACACAGATGGACTCCCGACGTTCCCATGATCGTTCCCGAGATCAACGCTGCACATGCTGATGTTATCGAGTATCAGAGAAAGAGACTCGGAACCACGAGAGGATTTATCGCAGTTAAGCCCAACTGCTCCATTCAGTCATATGCTCCCGTACTTACCGCTTGGAAAGAGTTCGAGCCTACTCAGGTAGTTGTTTCAACCTATCAGGCAATCTCCGGTGCAGGAAAGACCTTCAAAGACTGGCCCGAGATGGTAGAAAACGTAATTCCTTATATCGGCGGTGAGGAAGAAAAGAGCGAAAAAGAGCCCTTAAGACTTTGGGGTAAGATCGAGAACGGTGTTATCGTTCCCGAGACCACTCCTCTTATCACTTCACAGTGCATCAGAGTACCCGTTCTTAACGGACATACCGCTTCCGTATTTGTAAATCTCGGAAAGAAAGCTACCAAGGAGCAGCTCATTGAGAAGATGGTAACCTTCTCCGGAGAGCCTCAGAAGCTTGGACTTCCCAGTGCTCCCAAGCAGTTCATCCAGTACCTTGAGGAGGATAACAGACCTCAGGTTAAACTCGATGTGGATTTTGAAAACGGAATGGGAATCAGCATCGGAAGACTCCGTGAGGATACTATCTTTGACTGGAAGTTCGTAGGACTTTCACACAACACCGTTAGAGGTGCTGCAGGTGGTGCGGTTCTTTGTGCCGAGCTTCTCAAGGCAAAGGGATTTATCGATAAGAAATAATTATATTGTCACTGCTTTTTAGCCTGTCGAGGACGTAATGGAAGAGAAAAATTACCGTATTGATCTGCTTGAAGCACAAAATGCCAAATTAACCAAAAGTGAACGCATTTACAGGATGATCTGCGAATCTTCTGATTTCGGTTATATCTATCAGAATCTTACCTGTGACGAAATTCAGACCTACGGTGCGTTTGAAATCCTTTTCGGTATTAAATTGCAACGCGTGCGGGATTTTGATCTTCTATACGAAAAGATATTCGAAGAGGACAGAAATCTTGTTGCCGATACATTCTTTCCCGAAAAAGAAGGCAGTAATTTCGCCACTTGCGAGTGCAGGCTTATAAACGATCACGTCTGGTACAGGATCATAACCCGTATTGAAAAAGAAGAAGATACGGGATATGTTGACAAGATCATTACCATCATGAATATAACCAAAGAGAAGGTCCAGCACTCGGACCTTCTCTATATGGCTTATTATGACATCACTACGGGCATCTATAACCGTAACTATTTCGTCTCACTTCTGACAGAATTCATTTCACGAGCCGACAAGGAAAAGTGCAGAGTTTCACTGATGATGATAGACATCGATGATTTCAAGAAGATCAACGATGTTCAGGGTATTATTGTGGGCGATGAGCTCCTTCAGCAGATAGGTTCATACCTGAAATCCCACATGATCAAGGACAGGGTTATCTGTTCCCATGTAAACAATGATATCTTCTGCGTAGCAATATATGACCCTACCGGAAAATATTCCGTTGAAAATTTCTATCAGACTCTCAAGAGACGTTTTGCGGATGCTTTCGTCATGAGCAGCGGACAGGAGATAAGCATCACCGCATCCGTGGGCGTTGCTGAATTCCCGGATGCAGGCGGATCTGCACTGGATCTCATAAATTGTGCCGACATAGTTGTATATAACTGTAAGAAGATGGGCAAGAATATTCTTCAGTATTTTGAAGCCCCCATCCTTGATGATTTCCTTAAGAACGTTGATATTGAAAACAAGCTTAAAGATGCGGCTTTCAATAACAATTTTGTGATGTATTACCAGCCTCAGTACTATGCTTCCGACAGAAAGCTGAGAGGCGTCGAAGCACTGATACGCTGGAGAGATGCTGCCGGCAGGATGATCCCGCCTTCTGTGTTTATTCCCATAGCCGAGAAGAACGGACTCATTGATTCCATCGGACAGTTTGTAGTAGAAGAATCCATTAAACAGTATAAAAAGTGGTGTGATTTTTACGGAGTACATTTCAAGGTCTCCATTAATATCTCCTCACTTCAATATAAAAAAGATAATTTTGTCGACAGCATCATGACCATTATAGACAGAAATGCTGTAGATCCTTCGGAAGTTGAACTTGAGATAACGGAGAGCATCCTGATCGATGATTTTGAAGCCGTTACGGCCAAGCTTACCAGGATGAGAAATTTCGGTGTCAGTATATCACTGGATGATTTCGGAACCGGTTATTCATCGCTTTCTTATCTCAAGAAGTTTCCCATAGATACACTTAAAATAGATAAGAGCTTTATCGATACCGTTCTGGATGATGCCTCTACCAGGATCATCACCGAATCCACTCTCAATATGTCTCATGCCATGGGATTTGAAACCGTTGCCGAGGGTGTTGAGAATGAAAAGCAGTTTAATTATCTCACCGAAGCCGGATGTGATGTAATCCAGGGATTTTATCTCGGAAAGCCCATTCCTGCCGTGAAGGTAGATGAGCTGCTTTCATACATGAATAATTAAAGGACTGTCAATTGTCTAAGAATCTATATATAACCGAAAAACCATCTGTGGCAAGTCAGTTCTCCCAGGCTCTCCATGAGAACATGAAACGGGGCGACGGATTTTTTGAAGGTGATAACAGTGTTATCACTTGGTGCGTAGGTCACCTTGTATCCATGAGTTATCCCGAAGAGTATGATCCTGCCCTTAAGATGTGGAGATTTGACACCATCCCCTTTATTCCCGATACCTATAAATATCAGGTTATTGCTGATGTAAAAAAGCAGTTCGAGATAGTTAAGAGGCTTTTATCGAGGGATGATATTTCCTGCATATATATATGTACCGACTCGGGACGAGAAGGAGAATATATATACAGGCTTGTTGACATGCAGGCACAGGTTCCGGCAGAGCGCCAGCGTAAAAGAGTATGGATCGATTCGCAGACGGAAGAAGAGATCGCAAGAGGCATAAGGGAAGCCAAAGACTGGTCCGCATATGATAATCTTTCGGATGCGGCATATTTGAGAGCCCAGGAAGATTATCTGATGGGTATCAACTTTACCCGTGCCCTTACACTTAAGTATTCCAAAAAGTGTGCGGAACTTCTCGGTATGGATCGCCTTACCGTAACGGTGGGACGTGTCATGACATGCGTACTGGGCATAGTAGTCAGAAGAGAGCAGGAGATCCGGAATTTCGTAAAGACTCCTTTCTATAAAGTTCTGATGAATACCAACATAGGTGATGCATCCGCTCAGCTTCTTTGGAAGGTTTGTGATTCATCCGAATATGCGGGATCTCCCAAGTTATATAAGGACAACGGCTTTAAGGAAAAGGAAATTGCCGAGAAGCTGATCTCGGATCTTGAAAGTACCGGTGATAAGAAAGCTCAGATCACGGAAATTTCCCGTAAAACGGAAAAGAAAAATCCTCCGCTTTTATTTAATCTGGCAGAGCTTCAGAATGTATGCTCCAAGCTGTTTAAGATAAGTCCAGCAGAGACTCTTAATATCGCTCAGGAATTATATGAGAAGAAGCTGACCACATATCCAAGAACGGATGCAAGAGTTCTCTCGACTGCAGTTTGTAAAGAGATCAATAAAAATATAAACGGGCTTAAAGGCTATAATGTTGTATCTGCGGAAGCGGCTCAGGTTCTTTCCGGAGATTCATGGAAAAGCATCGCCAAGACCAAGTATTGTAATGATAAAGCGATCACAGATCACTACGCTATTATTCCTACCGGTCAGGGGCTCGGAAATCTGTCATCCCTGAATAAACTTTCGGCTGATGTTTATGAGCTTATATGCAGAAGATTTCTTTCCATCTTTTATCCTGCTGCGGTATATAAGAAAACAATGATCTCGGCTATGGAAGGCAAAGAGCTTTTTACCGCATCGTACAAGGTTCTTCAGGATGAGGGGTATATGAAGGTCTTTAATTGTTCTTTCCAGAATAAGAAAGACGAACAGGAACCTCAGGACTCCAAGAGTGAAGGCGAAGGAGACGGTGATGAGGATCAGTCAGCCGATGATTCTTTGGGTAAAGCACTGGAAACTCTCAAAAAGGGAGATATTATAGAAGTATCTTCTCATGAGATCAAAGAGGGTGAAACGGCACCTCCCAAGAGGTACACCTCCGGAAGCATAATCCTTACCATGGAAAATGCCGGACAGTTTATCGAAGATGAAGAGTTAAGAGCTCAGATAAAAGGAAGCGGTATCGGAACCAGTGCTACAAGAGCCGAGATCCTTACCAAGCTTCAGAATATAAATTATCTGAACCTGAATAAGAAAACTCAGATCATCACCCCCACCATACTCGGCGAGATGATCTACTATATCGTCAACGGCTCTATCCCCGCACTGCTTGATGCCAAACTTACCGCCAGCTGGGAAAAAGGTTTATCTGGAGTTGCTGACGGTTCCATAACAAGTGACGATTATAAACAGAAGCTGAATAATTTCGTTACGGTCAAGACCAACGAAGTTAAGAGTAAATATAATGTCTCCGGACTTGATGCGGTGTATAATGCCGTAAGTCCTTATTACAAAAAATCAGAAGTCTCGAAAGGAAAAAAATGAGCGATAAGATAAAGATTAAAGATCTGTATGATCTTAACGAAACAATAGCAGCCGATTATCTTAAAGGATTCGAATATCCTTGGGAAGCCCTTGCGGGGATCAAGGATTATATCGTCAAACTCGGTGCCACACTTTCAGATGAAATATTTGAAAAAAGAGGAGAAGAAATCTGGATCGCGAAATCGGCAAAGGTAGCACCTACCGCGTGCCTTAACGGACCGCTTATCGTAGATGAGGGTGCTGAGATCCGTCACTGTGCATTTGTCAGAGGTTCCGTCATTGTAGGTAAAAATTCGGTAGTCGGAAATTCTACGGAGCTTAAGAATGTTATTCTGTTCAATAATGTACAGGTACCTCATTATAACTATGTAGGGGATTCGATTCTCGGATTCAAATCCCATATGGGTGCGGGCTCCATCACTTCAAATGTTAAGTCTGACAAAAAGCTTGTTGTGGTAAAAGGTGAAGAAAGCTATGAGACCGGTTTAAAGAAATTCGGTGCCATGCTCGGAGACAGAGTAGAGGTCGGATGCAATTCGGTTCTTAATCCCGGAAGCGTTATCGGGAGAGACTGCATAGTATATCCCACAAGCTGTTTCAGGGGAGTTCTTCCCGAGAATCATATCTTTAAAAAATCCGGGGAAAAAGTCCTCAGAAAAGATTGATAAAAAAATAAATATATACGCATAAATTATAGGGTAAGTTTTCCGTTGACAGGAACTTACCCTATATTGTATTATTGTATACAGTTTAATACTTTAACCGTTTAAAGTGTTAAATCGAGTTTTTATTCGGGAGGAATTATTATGAAAAAGAAGATCGTAAGCCTTATGCTTACCGCAGTGCTTGGACTTACCCTTGCAGGATGCGGTGAAGCAGCTCAAAGTGACACCTACAAGATCGGTGTCTGTCAGATTGTCGAGCACCCCGCACTTGATGCAGCAACCCAGGGATTCCAGGATGCTCTCAAGGAGAAGCTCGGTGAAGACAAAGTAACTTTTGACGTACAGAACGCTCAGGGCGAGCAGCCTACTGCGGCAACTATCTGCAACGGATTTGTTTCCGCCAATGTGGATCTTATTCTTGCAAATGCCACAACACCTCTTCAGTGTGCAGCAGCTGCTACCACCACCATTCCCGTTCTCGGAACTTCCATTACCGATTATGCAACCGCTCTTGAAGTGCCCGTTGAAGAATGGACCGGAGCTTCGGGAAGAAACGTTTCCGGAACCAGCGATCTTGCTCCCATTGACGAGCAGGAGAACATGATCCTTGAGCTTTTCCCCGGTGTTCAGACAGTAGGTCTTATGTACTGCAGCGCAGAAGCTAACTCCAAGTATCAGATCCAGCTTATCGAGGCTGAACTTGATGCTGACGGAATTGCTTATAAAGAATATGCAGTTGCGGATTCAAATGAGATCCAGTCTGTTTTTTCAACAGCAGTTACCGAGTGTGAAGTTCTTTATATCCCTACCGACAACACTCTTGCAAACTCCACCGAGACTATCAGAAATATCGTTGTTCCTGCAGGTATTCCCGTAGTTGCGGGCGAAGAGGGAATCTGCTCCGGATGCGGAGTTGCTACTCTTTCAATCAGCTACTATGATCTCGGATATGCTACCGGCGAAATGGCAGCTCAGATCCTTCTTGACGGTAAGGATATCTCTACCATGGAGATTCAGTATGCTCCTACGGTTACCAAGGAGTACAATGCCGAGCTTTGCGATACTCTCGGTATAAGTGTTCCTTCCGATTACGTTGCCATCGGCGAATAATCTGTAGACCGTATCGTTAAAAAGTGTTACTATTTAGGCTGTGTTTTTCCAAGCACAGCCTATTATTAAATTAGGTTACGGAGTGTGGATTTATGGTTCAGTATTTTTCTTCTTTGGATCCTTCAACTCTCATAAAAGCTTTCCCCGGTTCCATTGCTCAGGGAATGGTTTGGGGAGTTCTGGCTCTGGGAGTTTATATTACATTCAGGATACTTGATTTTGCCGATCTTACGGTTGACGGTTCTATCGCATTCGGTGCGGCCGTTTGCGTAATGCTCATCAGGGCCGGTATTACTCCTGTTGTAGCAACATTGATCTCTTTTATGGCAGGAATGGTCGCAGGCATAATCACAGGTCTTCTTACCACATTGCTGGGTATTCCCGGGATACTTGCATCGATCCTTACTCAGATATCCCTTTATTCGGTAAATCTGCATGTAATGGGACAGTCCAACAGACCTGTTTCCGTAGATAATTATCCTCTTGTTGTATCACTCAGATATATCACGGGATCAACCGCTACTTCCGTTTTGTTTTTTGCTGGAATGATAGTGTTTTTGATCCTTCTGATCTGTATCTTGTATAATTTCTTCGGAACGGAGATCGGTGCGGCCATAAGAGCTACGGGATGTAATCCCAACATGGCAAGGGCTCAGGGAATAAATACCGGATATATCAAGGTTCTTACTCTCGGTATTGCCAACGGTCTTGTAGGACTTTCCGGAGCACTGTATTCACAGTTTTCCGGTGCCGCAGATGTAAATATGGGACGCGGTGCCATAGTTATCGGTCTTGCTGCGGTTATTATCGGCGAAGTTATTTTCGGTAAATTCGCATCCAAGAGAAAAGCCGCATTCGCTTGGACAATGGCTGCCGTTATATGCGGTTCCGTTATCTATTATATGGTTTATCAGCTTGTCCTCTGGCTTAAGTTCCCTTCGGAGGATATGAAGCTTTTGACTGCGGTTGTTGTAGCCGCATTCCTTGCGATTCCTTATCTTAAGGAGAAGAGTTCCGTTAAGAAAGGGGTGGCAAAACATGAATAAGGCGCTTGAACTTAAATCTATCCATAAGGTGTTCAACAAAGGTACCGTTAATGAAAAGGTTGCTCTTAACGGTCTTTCCATAGAACTCGATCCCGGTGATTTTGTTACAATTATCGGAGGAAACGGAGCCGGTAAATCAACCATGTTAAATGCCATTGCCGGTGTCTGGCCTGTGGATTCGGGAAATATCATTGTTAACGGAGAAGATATCACAATGCTTCCCGAGCACAAGAGAGCTGTATACCTTGGCAGGGTTTTCCAGGATCCCATGACAGGAACGGCTGCCACTATGGATATAGAAGAAAACATGGCACTGGCTTACAGAAGAGGAAGAAAACGCACTCTTAAGCGAGGACTTACCAAAGAGGAAAGAGATCTGTTTAGGGAAAAACTATCCACACTTGATCTCGGCCTTGAAGACAGAATGACTACAAAAGTCGGACTTTTATCAGGTGGTCAGAGACAGGCGGTAACGCTTCTTATGGCTTCGCTTAAAAAGCCTGAGCTTCTGCTCCTGGATGAACATACCGCAGCACTGGATCCTAAAACCGCAGCTAAGGTTCTTGAGATATCCGATCAGATCATTAACGAATATCATCTTACGGCAATGATGGTTACACATAATATGAAAGATGCGATCGTTCACGGCAACAGACTTATTATGATGAACGAGGGCCGTATTATATATGATGTTCGCGGTGAAGAAAAGAAGAACCTTCACGTTAAGGATCTTCTTGCAAAATTTGAAGAAGTCAGCGGTACGGAATTTGCCAATGACAGAATGATGTTATCGTAATAATAGGAGAAGATTATGGATTACAACAATCAGAACCAGAATTCTAATCAGCAGACTAACGGAGGACAGTACAGCAATATGTATTCTCAGCAGAATGCAGGGCAGTACAGTCAGCAGCAGACAGATCAGCCTCAGTTTGGCCAGCAGCAGCCTCACTATTCATCTCAGCAGGGAAAGTATTCGGATCCTTATTCATACCAGCCTCAGGGTCAGTTTAACAGTCCTTATAATGCTCCCGTTCAGGCACCCGGTCCCAACGGATTCCAGATTACATCACTTGTTTTGGGTATCATGTCCATCCTTTGCTGTTTTTGCATTTGGCTTTGGTTTTGGGGAATTCCCTCTATTGTATTATCCATCGCAGGTATTATATTTGGTATCGTAGGAAATAAGAAGAATAAACACGGTGTGGGAACAGCCGGAATTGTTTGTTCCATAATAGGTATTGTCCTCGGAATAATCATGTTGGTATTTACCATTTTTGTTGTCGGATTAGCTACCTCTATGAATTTAGAGGATCTTCTCTACTGGCTTCAGCAGTATGAAGGAAGGTAATAAGAAAAAGCCATTCTCATTCAGAGAATGGCTTTTTAGTCATGATTTAGACAGAAGGATGTTTATATACGGGCTTATTTTCGGACTTCCCGGAATAGCCCTGATACTTACTTATACTTATCTTGCTCCCGGTTTTGCTCCCACTACCTGCAGGTTTCTTGAACTTACGGGATATTATTGTCCCGGATGCGGATGTACGAGAGCGGTAAGGTCCTTTTTTCGCGGACATTTCTTGTTTTCTTTTTTGTATAATCCGGTAGTTATATACTGTATGGTCATGTACATCCTGTATGAGGGCTCACATTTACTTGAGATCCTGCATGTGCCTCATATAAAGGGGATGAAGTTCAGGTATTGGTATATTTATGCCGGGATATGGATACTTCTGGGAAACTGGGTCATAAAGAATATAATAATGTATATAGTCAATCACTGACCATCAGGTTCCGGGGTTGATGTGAGAGTACCCTCGTTCTCTGATTGAACGCTTGCATCCTCGGAGGTTTCACCGTTTAAGAATGTCATTATGACCTTGATCCTCTTGAATGCATTGTTGTACTGTTCGGTTGCACCGTCAAATTCGGTCTGAAGGGCATCAGCCGAAAGGGAATCATCGGAATAAACTTTGGTGTATCCGGTCAGTGCCTGAGACATATATTCGGCGGCTTCATCCGCCAGATGCTCCAGATAGTCATATTGCTCCGGAAAGTCCACATTCGCAAAATCCGAGAATGAAGTATTCAGACTGTTTAGTTCATTCAGAATATCGGATGCGTAGGTTTCGGATGAAGTATCGATCGAATTGATCTTCGAATCCGCCTCTGCTATGGTGGTGCAGAAAGAATCAACGGTAGCTCTGAAAGCCGTAAGTTCTTCGCTTACATCCGGTTTGCTTTCGGAAGAGCAGGCGGTTAACAGGAAAGCGGATAGGATTATGGTTATGGTTTTAATACGGATCTTCATATATAATGCTCCTATGATTTGATCTTAACCATCCTAACAATATACGATATATGAGTCAATAGCTTACAGTTGGGACGTACCCCTTTGTCAGGAAGACAGTTCTGACAAAGGGGTACGTCCCCACTGTCAGAAAAAATTCTTTTATATCACTTGACATAATCAAACACTATATATATAATCTCTAATTGTGTGTCGCATAAATATTGACGACAAACCATGAATTGAAGAAAATTTAATGGATAAGGAGGTGTTTCGAATGTCCATTTGTCCTAAGAATAAATCATCCAAAGGTCACAGAGACCAGAGAAGAGCTAACTGGAAGATGTCTGCACCCACTCTCGTAAAGTGCAGCAAGTGCGGAGCTCTTATGGTTCCTCACAGAGTTTGCAAGAACTGTGGTTCTTACAACAAGAAGCAGATCGTAGAAGCTGACTGATAGTATTAAAAGTAGTTTTTTCGATAGAGCATGATCAAACATGCTCTATTTTTGTTGTCCGGAAAACACTTACCTGAAATGGCAAAATACAGATGTTTTCTTATATTAAATAAGTTGATTTTTGAATCTTTGCCTTGTATATTAAACAGTGTTGTATCTATAAGGAGTATATATGGCTGATCTGGTTAATATTGCAGTTGATGCAATGGGCGGAGATAATGCACCTTCCGAAATCGTAAAAGGTGCTGTTTTGTCTCTTGAAAAAGCAAAAGATCTTAAGGTTACTTTGGTAGGAAGGGAAGACGATGTACGCGCCGAACTTTCCAAATATACCTATGATCCCAACCGCATCGAAGTGATCCACGCATCCGAAGTCATCGAGATGGCTGAGCCTCCCGTAATGGCTGTAAGGAACAAGAAAGATTCTTCACTGGTTAAGTGCATGTATCTTGTTAAGGAAGGTAAGTGCGATGCACTTGTTACCGCAGGATCTACAGGCGCTTTTCTTGTGGGAGGACAGATAATCGTCGGCAGGATAAAAGGCGTTGAGAGACCTCCTCTTGCTCCCTTCATCCCCACCGTAAACGGAAGATGTCTTCTTCTTGACTGTGGAGCCAATGTTGATGCGAGACCTTCACAGCTTGTTCAGTTTGCCAAGATCGGTTCTGCCTATGCCAAAAAGGTATGCGGAATAGACAATCCTAAAGTAGGAATTGTCAATATCGGTGCCGAGGAAGAGAAAGGCAATGCGCTTGTTAAGGAAACATTCCCTCTTCTTAAAGCCACTCCCGAGATAAACTTCATTGGCAGTGTGGAAGCAAGGGATATCCCTTACGGTGCTGCGGATGTTGTGGTATGTGAAGCCTTTGTCGGCAACGTGATACTGAAGATGTATGAAGGCGTAGGATCCGCTCTTCTTAAATCCATGAAGGAAGCGTTCATGTCATCTACCAAGAGTAAGATCGGAGCCGCACTTGCCAAGCCCGCACTTAAGAAGACTCTTAAGGCATACGATGTCAATCAGTATGGCGGTGCACCGCTTCTCGGATGCAACGGACTTCTGGTTAAGACCCACGGATCGAGCAAAGCAGTATCCATTACCAATTCGATCCTTCAGTGCAAGACATTTGCAGATCAGAATATAAATAATGATATTAGAGAAATGTTCAGCATTTCTACAGATATTTAAGGAGGCCTTTAATGGAATTCGAAAAGTTAAAAACAATCATCGCCGAGGTTCTTAATGTTGATCCTGAGGAGATCACTCCCCAGTCTACCTTTACCGATGACCTTGGAGCAGATTCTCTTGATGTATACCAGATCATCATGGGTCTTGAGGATGCTTTTGATATCAAGATTCCCGAAGAGAGCGCTGAGAAGATCTCTACCGTAGGTGAGGCTGTCGATATGATCAAGGCTGCCCTTTCAGGCAACGATTGATCTTACATATTTATTCCCGAAGGGTATTTTGATACGGGTGATCCGAGCATTCCGGCTTTTAAGACAAGTTTGGCCGGGATGCCTTGATTTTGTATAATCCGGTAACCTTCGGGTCTTTTTTTGGAGAAAGCTATGAACGGTACCGATGTAAGCGAATTACAAAGGCTCATAGGGTACAGCTTCGAAAACGGCGATCTTTTGATCAGGGCACTCACTCATTCTTCTTATTGTAATGAACAGCTTATCAATAAGACAGGCGATTATGAGAGACTCGAGTTTTTGGGAGATGCCGTTCTCGAAACTGTAAGCAGCGAGTTTTTGTTTCAGACTTATCCCGATAAAAAAGAAGGTGAATTATCCAAGATAAGAGCATCGATGGTATGCGAGCCTTCTCTTGCTTTCTGTGCAAGGGATCTGAAGCTTGGTTCTTTTATCAGACTCGGTAAGGGCGAGGAGAGAACCGGCGGAAGAGAAAGAGACAGCATTATTTCCGATGTGATGGAAGCTATTGTCGGCGCAATTTTTTTGGACGGTGGTTTTGAAAAAGCCAGAGAGTTTATTCACAGATTTATCTTATCGGATCTCGAGAACAAACAACTCTTTTTTGATTCCAAGAGCAATCTTCAGGAATATGTTGCAAGGAATATCAAAAAAGAACTTGAATATATCACCGAAGAAGAGCTTGGCGAAGGCAGTGTAAAGATATTCCGTTCCAAGGTATTGATCGGAGGGGAACTTACAGCCGAAGGAAGCGGTCGAAGCAAGAAAGCATCACAGCAGGAAGCCGCTTACAAAGCTTTGCTCAAGATCAGGAGTACAGATGTTTCTTAAAAGTATAGAAATCCAGGGTTTTAAATCATTTGCGGTTAAGACTGTTCTGCTTTTCCATGAAGGTGTTACCGGTATTGTCGGACCTAACGGATCCGGTAAGAGTAACATCGCCGATGCGGTCAGATGGGTTCTCGGTGAGCAGAGCGTTAAACAGCTCCGTGGCGGCTCCATGCAGGACGTCATCTTTTCCGGTACCCAGACGAGAAAGCCTCTTTCTTATGCATATGTTGCTATCACCCTCGATAACTCGGATCATGCACTCAATATTTCATATGAAGAGGTAACCGTAGCCAGAAGACTTTACAGATCCGGTGAAAGTGAATATCTCTTAAACGGTTCGCCTTGCAGACTTAAGGATGTAAACGAACTCTTTTTTGATACCGGTATCGGTAAAGAGGGTTACTCCATTATCGGACAGGGACAGATCGATAAGATCCTTTCCGGTAAGCCTGAGGAAAGACGTGAGCTTTTTGATGAGGCTGCAGGTATCGTTAAATTCAAATACCGCAAATCCGCTGCTCTTAAAAAGCTGGACAACGAGCAGAACAATATTGTCAGAGTAAATGACATTCTTGCAGAGCTTGAGCGTCAGATCGGACCCTTGGAGAGACAGTCCGCCAAGGCTAAGGAGTGGCTTAAGTATAAAGAAGAATTAAAGACCATAGATGTTAATTCCTTCCTTCTTGAAAATGAAACCCTCAAAAAGGCTGTTTCCGATCTTCAGGGAAGACTTGATGTAGCTTCTGCAGACCTTGATACCGCATCCGGTGAGTATAACAAGGTTAAGGAAGATTACAATTCCGTACAGATGGAAATGGAGGATCTGGAGGAAGCCATTGAGAAGGCGAGAGAACTTGTTTCCGGTGCCGATTCCAACAGACAGAAGCTGGAAAGCTCCATCGAACTCCTTAAGGAGCAGATCAAATCAAGCAAGGACAATATCACTCATTTCAGTGAGAGAAAAGAAGCGCTCCTGGGTGAGATTGAGAAATATAATACGGAAAAGAATTCAATCCTTCAGGATTCCGAATCTGAAGAAGAGCAGGCACAGAAGGTTGAGACCGAAGCTGCTGCCAGAAAAGAAGCTCTCGATAAAGCTCAGGAAGAGATCCAGGATCTGAATACCAGGATTGAGGAAACCGCAACCGGTATAATGGATGAGCTGAAGAAACGTTCTGAGATTCAGGGACGTATCAGCCACTATACTGCAGTTATCCAGCAGATCGAACTCAGAAAGGCAGAACTCCAGAGCAAGCTCTTAAGAGCCCGTTCCGATGAGGAAGCCAGAGAAGATTCCATCAAGCAGTATGAAGAAGCATTTGAGAAAGTAAGCGCAGAGATCGCCGAAATGAACAAGAATGCTTCCGAACTGGAAGCTAAGGTTGCACAGCTCAGATCGTCACTTACTTCCAAGGATGAGCAACTCAGAACTCTCCAGGAAGAATATCATAAAGAAAATTCCAGATATCAGGCACTTGAGGATATTGCCGAGGCTTATGAAGGGTACGGTAATTCCGTCAAGAAAATAATGGAACAGAAGAAATCCGTACCCGGCATTATCGGTGTAGTTGCGGATATCATTAAGGTAGACAAAAAGTATGAGACCGCCATCGAAATGGCTCTCGGCGGAAATATTCAGAACATCGTTACCAGGGATGAAGAGACCGCCAAGAAGATGATCACGTTCCTCAAGGAAGGCAGACTCGGAAGAGCCACATTCCTCCCTCTTGACAGCGTTAAGGATCCTCAGGAACTTAAAGCAAAGGATGCGCTTAACGAAAAGGGCATGATCGGACTTGCCAGTGACCTTGTTGAGACCGATGACGAATACAGAAATGTTATCAAGAGCCTTCTCGGAAGATTCATTGTTGCGGATACCATGGATAACGCCACAAGAGCAGCGAGAAAGTTCAACTATACTCTCCGTGTAGTTACTCTTGAAGGTGAACTGCTTATGCCCGGCGGATCCATCACCGGCGGTGCTTTCAAGAACAATAATAATTTCCTCGGAAAGAGCAGAGAGATCGGTGATCTTAAGAAGAAGGTTGCTAAGCTCTCAGCCGATATCGAAAAACTCAAAGCTGAGATCGACGAGACCAGGGAGAACAGAAATACCTCCAGATCCGAACTCGATAAGATGAAGCTTGATATCCAGAACAAGGTTATCGAGCAGAATACTGCGAGACTTACTCTTCAGGCTGAACGCGACAGATTCGACGAAGAGAGCGAAAATGCGGTTAACCTTAAGCAGGAACAGCAGGATATCGAGAAGGAAATGGTCGATGCCGCCAATGCACGCGATGAAGCAGCAGATGTACTTAAGAGCAGTGAATCCAATGAGAAGCGTCTCCGTGAGGAAGAAGCAGATCTCAATGAGATGCTCAAAGAAAAACAGGCTGTTGAATCCGAAGCTGCTGCCCGTGTAAACGAGTGGGAAGTTGAAGTCCAGAAGATGAAACAGGCTAAGGACTTCAAACAGGCCAACCTTAACAGAGTCGAAGAATCGCTCACAGGAGCCAATAACGAACTCGAGAGTCTCAATAATTCCATTGAGACCAATAATACTGCAATTTCCGAGAAGGAAGTTCAGATCGAAGAGATCAGAAAGACCATTGAAGCTTCTTATGAGGAGCAGGAGAAGTCTGCTGACCTTCTGAAGAATTCCCTTTCCAGAAAAGAAGCTCTTACCGAGAAGCAAAAGGGATTCTTCGAGAATACCGAAAAGCTTCAGGAAAAGATGTCTTCCCTCGACAAAGAAGTCAACCGTCTTACCGCACAGCGTGATAAGGCAAATGAGACCATGGAGATCCGTATCAACTATATGTGGCAGGAGTACGAGATCACCCTGAGTCAGGCTGCCGAGATGAGAGACGAATCTCTTAACGATCTTACCGTTCTTAAGCGTGATGCCGCGGAAGTCAGGGATAAGATCAAAAAGCTGGGCGATGTAAATGTAGGCGCCATCGAAGAATACAAGAACGTTTCGGAGCGTTACGAGTCCATGAAGACTCAGCATGACGATCTGATCGAAGCTGCCGAGACTCTTAAGAAGATAATCGATGAACTTGATGAGAATATGAGAGCTCAGTTCTCCGAGAAATTCAAACTCATCAACGAAGAATATGACAAGGTATTTAAGGAGCTCTTCGGAGGAGGTTCCGGATCGCTTTCGCTTCAGGATGATGAGGATATTCTTGAATGCGGAATCAACATTTCGGCACAGCCTCCCGGAAAGAAACTCCAGAATATGATGCAACTTTCCGGTGGTGAGAAGGCGCTTTCGGCAATCGCACTTCTTTTCGCGATACAGAATCTTAAGCCTTCACCTTTCTGTCTCCTTGACGAGATCGAAGCTGCACTTGATGATAACAACGTAGGAAGATTTGCGAAGTATCTTCACAAACTTACCAAGAACACCCAGTTCATTTGTATCACTCACCGAAGAGGTACAATGGAACAGGTAGACAGACTCTACGGTATAACCATGCAGGAGAAGGGTGTATCTTCTCAGGTAGCGGTTAACATGATCGAGTCGGAATTGGATGATTAATGGCTCTTTTCGGTAAAAAAAAGAACGAACAAGAAGATAACGATTTTAGCGAAGCTTTAGCCAAACTCAGCCGTATCGCGGATGAAGCGGAAAAGGATCCCATCGCACGTGAACTTCACGAAGAGATTCCCGTAGACGGCCGTGCATATCAGGAAGACAAGGAAGCTCTCTTTGACAGACTTAAGACGGGGATGACCCGTACAAGAGAGAATTTCTCCGCAGGCCTTGCTTCCATTTTCACCGCTTCCGAGATTGACGACGATTTCTATGACGAACTTGAAGAGTTCCTTATAGGAGCCGATGTGGGTGCGGTAATCACCGAGGATATCCTTGATGACCTGAGAGATAAAGTAAAGCAGCAGCATCTTAAGTCCAGAACCGAATGCCGTTCCCTTCTTATAGAATCCATAAGATCACGTATGGAGACGGAAGAGAATGCTTACGATTTTGAGCATAAGACTTCGGTTGTATTCGTGATCGGCGTTAACGGCGTTGGCAAGACCACTACCATAGGTAAGCTTTCGGCCAAGCTCAATGCAATGGGAAGAAAGGTTCTGGTAGCGGGTGCCGATACATTCAGAGCGGCTGCAGAGGACCAGCTTAAAGTCTGGGCTGAAAGAAGCGGCGTTCAGATAGTCACCGGTAAGGACGGACAGGATCCCGCATCCGTTGTATATGATGCATGCTCCGCCGCAAGGGCACGTAACACGGATGTGCTCATTATCGATACGGCCGGACGTCTTCATAACAAGAAGAATCTTATGGACGAGCTTGCCAAGATGAACCGAGTCATCGATAAGGAGTTTGAAACGGCTCACAGAGAAAATCTTCTCGTACTAGATGCTACAACGGGACAAAATGCCCTCAATCAGGCCAGAGAATTTAATGAAGCGGCCAAGCTTTCCGGTATCATCCTGACTAAGATGGACGGAACCGCAAAGGGCGGAATCGCAATAGCTATCCAGGCACAGATGGGAATTCCCGTTAAGTATATCGGTGTCGGTGAGAAGATAGAAGATTTACAGAAGTTTGATGCAGATTCGTTCGTAAGAGCGATATTTGAAGCGGAGGAGTAATTAAAATGTCTAAGGAAATGCTTACCCTGGATGCATTTGAGGAAGCTTCCGAAATAGTTTCGAAAGTCACAAGAGATACAAAGCTTATCTATTCCGAATATTTTTCCAATCAGACCGGTAATAAGGTATACCTTAAGCCTGAGAACATGCAGGTTACCGGAGCATATAAGATCAGAGGTTCATACTATACCATCAGCACTCTCAGCGATGAAGAGAGAGCCAAAGGACTTATTACCGCTTCAGCAGGAAATCACGCTCAGGGCGTTGCATATGCGGCAAAGGCATACGGAGCAAAGGCAGTTATCGTAATGCCTACCACCACACCCCTCATCAAAGTTAACAGAACCAAGAGCTATGGCGCAGAGGTTATTCTGTACGGTGACGTCTATGACGAAGCCTGCACCAAAGCTTTAGAGCTTGCTCAGGAGAAGGGATATACTTTCATTCATCCTTTTGACGACCTGAGAGTTGCAACCGGTCAGGGCTCCATCGCTATGGAGATTGTAAGGGAGCTTCCCCTTGTAGATTATATTCTTGTTCCTATCGGAGGCGGCGGACTTGCTACGGGTGTTTCGACTCTTGCCAAGCTTCTCAATCCCAAGATCAAGGTTATAGGTGTTGAGCCGGCGGGTGCTGCATGCCTTAAAGCATCTTTTGAGGCTGATAAAGTTGTTACCCTCGATGGGGTTAATACAATAGCGGACGGTACTGCCGTCAAGACTCCCGGAACCAATCTTTTCCCTTATCTCAAAGAAAATCTTGATGATATCATCACTGTCGAGGATTCGGAACTCGTCGTATGTTTCCTTGATATGGTCGAAAATCACAAGATGATAGTTGAAAACTCCGGACTCCTTACCGTAGCTGCTCTCAAGCATTTGAAGGCTGAAGGAAAGAAGGTGGTTTCCATTCTTTCCGGCGGTAATATGGATGTCATCACCATGAGTTCGGTGGTTCAGAACGGCCTCATTGCAAGAGACAGGATCTTTACCGTATCAGTGCTTCTTCCCGATAAGCCCGGCATGCTTGCCAAGGTTTCCGGAATTCTTGCGGAAAAAGGCGGTAATGTTATCAAGCTTGAGCATAACCAGTTTGTATCCATAAACAGGAACGCCGCCGTTGAACTGAGGATCACTCTTGAAGCTTTCGGAACGGATCATAAAGCTGAGATCATAGAAGCACTCGAAAAAGAAGGATACAGACCCAAGGTGGTCAAGACCAATATCTGATACATGATTTTTCCGTAGGAAAGTAGAGATCTTATGAATAAGCGACTTAAATTCCTTGGTCTGGATGTGTTGTATTCGATCGCTCTGGTTATCGTGGCAACGGTTTGTTCCCTTATCCAGTGTATTGGCTTAAAGCAGGTTCTTTCGAACGATCTTATCGATTACAATTATATCGATATGAAATTCAACGGATTTGCTTATACCATCGGATTTCTTATATTTGCGGGCTTTCTGTTTTACTCGTTTAAGAAATTTCTCAAGACAAAATATGAGGATTATCCCATCGGACATTGGAGTGTTGTGATCATTCATTTTATGATCTCTTCCGTATTTTGTTTTGTAATGTTTCTGGCCCTGATATTTGCATCCCTCGTGATCATCGGATTTAATAAAAATCTGGTTCCCGAGCTTCTTGCATTTATCACCGTATTTGTATGGCCGATAGTATCTTTTGTTCTGATGAACGCCGCACTTATGGTATTTCTGATCAAAGGCAGAAAACCTAAGAAGCTAAGTGTTAAAACCAAAAAATCAAAAGAAAAATAAAGATTTTCAAGTGTCAAGTAAAATTGCTTGACACTTGTTTTCTTTTGTACTATTATACATTTTGCGTGTCAAAAGGAGCATTATGGATAAAATCCTTGAACAATCACTTCTTTATGATTTTTACGGCGAGCTTTTGAGTGAGCACAGACGAAAGATCTATGAGGCTTCACTTTTCGAAGATCTTTCACTGGGTGAGATTGCCGAAAGCGAGGGTATATCAAGGCAGGCCGTTCATGACGCTTTAAGGCATTGTGACAAAGCTCTTAATGAGTATGAATCAAAACTTCATCTGGTTGAAAGATTTCTCAGGATGAAGGGTGAGATCGAAGAGATCAAAAAGCTTTCCGTATCGGAAGGCGATGACGAAACAAAACTTAAGCAGATAAGCCGCATTGCGGATACCATAATCGGAGAACTTTAATGGCTTTTGAAGGACTCAGTGAAAAACTGCAAAATGCATTTAAGAACCTCCGCAGCAAAGGCAAACTTACCGAGGACGACGTAAAGGAAGCTCTCAAAGAAGTCAAAATGGCACTTCTTGAAGCCGATGTTAACTTCAAGGTTGTAAAAAGCTTTGTTAAGACTGTAGAGGAAAAGTGCATAGGAAGTGAAGTCCTGAACGGACTTAATCCTTCCCAGACAGTTATCAAAACAGTAAACGATGAACTTACATCCCTTATGGGAAGCGAGACCACGGAGGTTGCATTCCGCCCCGGTAAAGAGATCACCGTCATCATGATGGCGGGTCTTCAGGGTGCAGGTAAGACACCTGCTTCCGCCAAAATGGCCGGACAGTTCATTAAGAAGGGCAAGAAACCCCTGCTTGTAGCCTGCGACGTTTACAGACCTGCGGCTGTTGAGCAGTTAAAGGTTAACGGACAGAAGGTGGGCGTAGACGTTTTCGATATGGGAACGGATACACCTCCCGCAGAGATTGCCGAAAAGGCATATGAAAAAGCTCAGAAGGAAAACTACAATGTAGTGATCCTCGATACTGCGGGACGTCTTCATATAGACGAAGAGCTTATGAATGAGCTCAAAGAGATCAAAGAAAAGGTTAATGTATTCCAGACAATACTTGTTGTGGATGCAATGACCGGTCAGAGTGCGGTAACCGTATCTCAGACCTTTGATGAACAGATTGGTATTGACGGCGTCATCTTATCCAAGCTTGACGGCGATACAAGAGGCGGTGCGGCGCTTTCCATCAAGGCCGTTACCGGAAAGCCCATCCTTTATGTGGGAATGGGTGAGAAGCTTACGGATCTGGAACAGTTTTATCCCGACCGTATGGCTTCCAGAATCCTCGGAATGGGTGATGTACTTACTCTTATCGAGAAGGCTCAGGCTTCGGTTACAACCACCGAAGAAGAAGGCCGCGGAATGATGAACCGCATGCAGAAAGGTAAGTTTGATTTTAACGACTACCTTGAGAGCATGAAGCAGATGAAAAACATGTGAGGTCTTGCTTCGATCCTTTCCATGATGCCAGGACTCGGAATGAACTCAGCCGATCTCGATGCAGCGATCGATGAGAGCAAGCTTAAGAGAACAGAGGCGATCATCTATTCCAAGACCCCCGAAGAAAGATCCAATCCCAAGCTTCTTAATCCCAGAAGAAAATTCAGGATAGCCAAGGGAGCGGGACTTGATATCGCAGAGGTCAACAGATTCATCAAACAGTTCGAACAGAGCCAGAAGATGATGAAGCAGATGTCCGGTATGGGCAAGCGCGGCAGAGGATTGTTCCCAGGTATGGGCGGAGGCTTCCCCGGCGGCAGAAAGGGTGGATTCCCTTTCAGATAACAGGTTTGAATCCGGAATAAGATCCGTTTTCATATAGAAAAACACGTTAATTATTTATTTGGAGGAATATTAAAATGGCAGTTAAGATCAGACTTAGAAGAATCGGAGAGAAGAAGGCTCCTTTTTATCGCATCATTGTTGCAGATTCAAGAAGCCCCAGAAACGGAAGATTTATCGATGAGATCGGAACCTATGATCCTTCCAAGGATCCCAGCGAGTTCCATATCGATGAGGAAGCAGCTAAGAAGTGGATTGCAAACGGCGCACAGCCTACCGAAGTTGTCGGCAAGCTTTTCAAGGTAGCAGGCATCATTAAATAATCTTGCATTCAGATCTTAGGAGGCCTTATGAAAGAACTCGTTGAAGTTATTGCAAAGGCTCTCGTAGAACATCCCGAAGAGGTTGTCGTAACCGAAACCAAGGATGGCAATGATTATGTTGTCAAACTTTGTGTAGCTTCTTCCGATATGGGAAAAGTTATAGGTAAGCAGGGAAGGATTGCAAAATCGATCCGTTCCGTAGTAAAAGCAGCGGCATCAAGGGAAAATGCAAGAGCCGATGTTGAAATAACCGACTAAAAATCGAACGGACCGCCATACCCGGTGGTCCGTATTTTTAAATTTGTTCATATACTATGAAAAAATATCTGAGAGCAGGAACAATCACACAACCTTTCGGCATAAAGGGGGATACCAAGGTGTATCCTCATACCGACGATCCCGCTATCTTTAAGAAGATCAAAAAGGTCTTTCTTGAATCTGCGCAGGGCTATGAAGAATATGAGGTTGAAAGCGCTCGCATGGCGCTTCCGCTTGTTATTCTCAAATTCAAAGGCATAGATACTCCCGAAGAAATCCGTAATTTCAGACAGAAGGATATATATATCCTCAGGGAAGATGCCTCTCCCTTGGAGGAAGGCGAGTATTATTTTGCCGATATCATCGGAATGGAAGTTACGGATGATACGGGCGTTTACCGCGGCAAGATTACCGATATCTTACAGACCGGTGCCAATGATGTCTATGAGATAACCGGTGAGGACGGGGCATCATTTTTACTTCCTGCAATAAAAGAGTGTATCCTTAATGTGGATACGGATGAAAATAAAATGCTGATTCATATCCTGGAGGGATTACTGGATTGATCTTTAAAGTGTTGACGCTTTTCCCGGAGATGATAACCTCGGTGATGGATACCGGTATCATCGGAAGAGCGGTAAAAAACGAAAAAATAAGTTTGCAGACCGTTAATATAAGGGATTTTGCGGACAATAACAGGGCACAGATCGATGATTATCCCTACGGCGGAGGTGCAGGTCAGGTCATACAGGCCCAGCCTGTTTATGATGCCTTTAAATCTGTTGTTCCCGATTCCGAAGACGGTGTTAAGAGAAGGGTTATTTATTTATCTCCTCAGGGCAGAAGATTTGACCAGAGGATGGCCAAGGAATTTGCAAATGACGAAGAGCTTGTATTCTTATGCGGACACTATGAAGGTGTGGATGAGAGGGTTCTGGAGGAGATAGTTACCGACTTTGTATCCGCAGGGGATTACATCCTCACCGGAGGGGAGCTTCCGGCACTGATGGTAATGGATGCCGTTTCAAGACTTCTCCCCGGTGTGCTGGGAAATGATTCCTCACCGGACATTGAGACATTTTACAGAGATCTTCTGGAATATCCCCAATACACAAGACCCGAGGTATGGCATGAGAAAGAGGTTCCTCCGGTACTTTTGACGGGTAATCATAAAGATATCGAAGACTGGCGTCTTGAAAAGTCCGTTGAGAGGACCAGAAATAACAGATCCGACCTCTTCAGGATATATACGGAAAAGACCGCTCTCATCAATAAGATGAAGAAAGCCAAGGTCCAGAACATTCCTGCTTCAGAGGCGCTTTCTTTTGATGATACGGACGTTTTGTTTGCGGGTAATTCCTATTATCTCCTGTATGACAACGATGTTAAGACATTTTATACGGGATGCTTTGAAAAGAAGAACATACTGATCGACGGTTATGAATCCCGGGTTATCAATAATGAGATCAAAAACCATTCAAAGCCCGGAGACAAGGTTGTTCAGCTGAATCTTCCCGATATAATAACGGATAAGGATTACAAAGAAGGATATCTTCTTGTATTTACCGAAAGAACGCCTTTATCCACTCAGAGGGTCAAGGAATACGGGGAATTCGGCGAATATCTGAAGGAAAATGTGGCAAAGGCACTTCTTCTGGGAAAGACATATTATGTCTTCGTAGAAAAAAAAGACAAGGAACATGCCCAAATGGCCAAAGCTATGGGTTTTTACATGTCCCCGGTCAAGATAAAGGTATTCAGAAAATAAGTACTTTCCAAGAAAAAACTTGCATTTTGTATTGCATTATGTTAAATTACCAATGTTGCGTTAAAAAGGTGGTCCTCTGTTACCCGTTTGAGGTATTAAGAACATCCTTACGAAAAGGAGTAAATTATGTCAGACATTATTAAGGAAATTGAAAAAGAACAGCTTAAGAGCGAAGTTCCTGAGTTCAGCGTTGGTGATACCGTTAAGGTTCACAACCGTATCGTAGAGGGCGAGAAGTCCAGAATTCAGGTATTTGAGGGAACTGTAATCAAGAGACAGAACGGTTCTAACCGTGAGACCTTTACCGTTCGTAAGATTTCCAACGGTGTAGGTGTTGAGAAGACCTGGCCCCTTCATTCTCCCAATGTAGAGAAGATCGAGATCGTCAGAAAAGGTAAGGTCAGAAGAGCTAAGCTTAACTATCTTAGAGACAGAGTCGGTAAGGCTGCAAAGGTTAAGGAAGCTGTTAAATAATTTCTTGAAACTTTGGATAACCGGTGCACATGCACCGGTTATTTTTTGTGGTCTAAAAACCTTAAAAATGCTATAATATCAAAAGGTTTGCGTATCTTTACAAATACAGTCCGAATGGCCTGTATGATCGGTATTTAAAGTGAAACAGGACGGATATTATTTTTATAAAAAAAGAAAAAGAGTTTCCGATGATTTCGTCCATGAAGTATTTCATTGGATCATCGGAGTGGTGATCAGCGTAATACTTGCCATAGTATTGGTTTATTTTCTCGGTATCAGTTTTATCGTGTCCGGGGATTCCATGTCACCGGGACTGGTGGACGGGCAGAAAGTTCTGGTCAACAGTCTGGTTTATAAATTCACTCAGCCCAAACCCGGGGATGTCATTGTTTTTTTACCAAACGGAAATTCTAACATCAATTACTATGTTAAAAGGGTTGTGGCTGTTCCGGGAGACCGCATTTATGTAGCTGACGGAACTCTTTATGTAAATGACGTTCCGTCGGATATTGTTACGGGTAAGATTGCTACCCCCGGAATTCTTTCCAATGAGATCACCATATCACAGGGAACCTATTTTGTTATGAGCGATGAGGTTGGTGATGCCGATGATTCTCGAAACCCAAATATCGGTCCTGTAGAAAACATATACATAGAAGGAAAAGTATGGCTTGCATTTTCAAAGGATGATTCGAAAATGCATCTGGTAGATTAAATGGCAGGAAATGATTACGGCTGGTATCCCGGCCACATGACAAAATCAATAAGGGCGATAAGAGGCGAACTGGGACTGGTTGACTTGTGTATTGAGGTAATAGATGCCAGGATCCCTTTATCCAGCAGAAACCCGGATATCGACGAGCTTGCTAAGGACAAGTACAGGCTTATCATTCTCAACAAGTCAGATCTTGCGGATGAAAAGAAGAGCCGTGCATGGGCCGAATATTTTAAATCAAAAGGTATTGAGACTCTCGAGCTTTGCGCCAAAGAAAGAAAAGCCTCGGATCTTGTAAAAAAAGCTTCGCTTTATGTGTGCCGAGAGAAGATCGAAAGAGACAAAAAACGCGGTATTCTTAACAGACCCGTCAGGGCCATGGTATGCGGTATTCCCAATGTGGGTAAATCCACTCTTATAAATACGATCATCGGTAAATCAAAGACTCAGACCGGCAATAAACCCGGTGTAACAAGGAGCAATCAGTGGGTTAAGACAAATGCCGGTATCGACCTTCTTGATACTCCGGGACTGCTTTGGCCCAGATTTGAGGATAAGACCGTAGGATTTAAGCTGGCGGCCATCGGTTCCGTAAATGATCAGGTCATCAACACCATGCAGCTTGCGGGTGAGGTCATAACTCTTATGAACGACCTATACCCTGACAGAGTCAAAGAAAAGTATGAGATAGACGATCTTTCAAAGCCCGAGGAAGTGTTTAAAGCTGCCGCTTTCAAGAACGGAATATTACTTAAGGGCGGTGATCCCGATATGCAGAGAGCCGCAGATCTTATACTTACAGACCTGAGGAGCGGAAAGCTCGGCAGGATTACTTTAGAGGAGCCTTCTTTGTAATGGACAAGAAAACTAAAAACAAGGTACTCAGAGAGTCGTTTAACACAGCACTCTATTTTCTGTTTGTTTTTGCCGTAACGGCATTCGTACTTAAATATGTGGGTCAGAGATCCGTAGTCGAAGGTGATTCGATGTTTGGGACACTTTATGACGGAGAAAGTGTCTGGGTAAATAAGTACAAATATCATTTCTCGGATCCCGAAAGATTTGACATCGTGGTATTTCCCTACGAATATCAGTCAGATACTTATTTTATCAAGAGAATCATCGGACTTCCCGGTGAGACCGTATATATCGATGAAGAAGGAAATATCTATATAAACGGAGAGATCCTTGATGAAGATTACGGATATGAAGTTATAAAGCCCGAATGCAGGGGACTTGCCGCTTCGGAGATCGTAGTCGGTGAAGACGAATATTTTGTCCTGGGTGATAACAGAAATAACTCCATGGATTCCAGATATAATAATGTCGGCAACATTCCCCGGGAGAAGATCATAGGAAAGGCCGTATTCAGGATCTTCCCGCTTAAACATTTCGGAGGCATTTATTGATGGAAAGCATCGGAGATATCAAGAAAAAGATCGCGGATACGCCGGATGAGTCCCTCCCCGAGATCATTTCCATATATTCGGAAGATGAAAGAGGCGGAGTTCAAAAGCTGGTGGAAGGCGCAAGGAAGAGGTATGACAAGCTTCTTGCCGAGAAAAAGCGTATTTATGAGCTCAGATCCTTTGAAAGACAATTTCCGGATCTTCAGTTTATATGCGGTATAGATGAAGTGGGCAGAGGCCCCTTTGCAGGTCCTGTTGTTGCAGGTGCCGTGATCCTTCCCAAGGATTGCGAGATCCTGTATATAAACGATTCCAAGAAACTGTCCGAAAAAGTAAGAGACAGGCTTTATGACGAAATAAGCGAAAGAGCTGTTTCTGCAGCCGTTGGAATAGTTGATGCACCAAGGATTGATGAGATCAACATTCTTCAGGCTACATATGAAGCCATGAGACAGGCAATCGGAAAACTTTCGCCTCAGCCTGAACTTCTGCTGAATGATGCCGTGACAATTCCCGGTGTCGATATCAAGCAGGTTCCCATCATCAAGGGAGATGCAAAGAGCATTTCCATAGGTGCTGCCAGCATTTATGCCAAGGTTACCAGGGACAGGATGATGAAGGAATATGATGCCATTTATCCCGAATACGGATTTGCGGCAAATGTGGGATACGGAACGGCAGCTCATATCGAGGCTCTTAAAAAGTATGGCCCTTGTCCCATCCACAGAAGAAGCTTTATTCACAGTTATATCTGATATTGAGAATTTAGAAGAACATGACGGGAATCAGCGATATATTCTTAAATGGAATAAGACCTGCCTCAGATGCTCCTTCTTCCAATGTATCGGGAGACGGATTATCTTACCTGTCATCTCTTAAAAACGGTGATACTTTTACCGCAAAGGTTACATCCGTGTCAGGTTCCGACATTACATTAAAGCTTCCCACGGGTGGTACCGTGAATGCCAAGCTGTCCTCCGAAATGAATATTTCACAGGGGCAGACAATATCCTTTGAGGTAAAAAACGGAGGCTCCACGGTCTCCATAACCCCCCTTTTGACCAATACATCAGCGGATATCAGTGTTTTAAAGGCTTTAAACCAGGCACAGCTCCCTGTTTCGGACACATCGGTTGGAATGACTACGGAGATGATGAAAGCCGGGCTTTCCATCGACAGATCATCGCTTTTGGGAATGTATGAAAAGGTGATGAACAATCCCTCCGCAAATGTTTCGGATATCGTGGACCTTACAAGACTGGGACTTCCCGTCAATGAGGAAAACCTCGGAAATATCGAAAACTATAAGAACCTTTCATATCAAATAGATTCAGGTCTGCAGACCCTTGCTGAAAAGACAGATCAGGCTCTTATGGATATGGTTAAGGGCGGAGATGTAACCAATGCAGCCAAACTGATGAGTTCTATCATCGATGCCTCGGTTTCTTTTATGGATGAGGGAATATCCGTAGAAGAATTTGTAAGAGGCCCGGAAAATCCTCTCGCCATGGAGAATCCGGAACTTGAGATCCTTGCCGAAGAAAATGAATTGTCTGCAGGAACGGAAGGGATAAAGGATTCCGGAAAAACACAGGATAATTTACCTATATCCGGTCAGGCGGTTTCCGAACAGGCATCCGGTGATAAAGCGTCAGAAGTAAAAGCTGATGCGGCATCGAGAGCACTTGAACTGCTTAAGAATCTGAATGTGTCGGAAGATGTTTCGAAGCCTTCGGTAAATAATGACAATCCTGCCAAGGTGCAGCAGCCTTCCGAACCATTGACTTCCGAAATCTCACAGGCTCCCGTGCGTGAAGGTGCAGATCTTGTGTCCGAATTCGACAAAGTTTTATCCCTGTACAGGGAGATTAGCGGGGACAAAGAATATGTTCCTGCGGATATGAAGGATCTTTTGACGAAGCTTTCCGCATTTGTGCAAAAAGCAGCCGTCAATGGGGATATAGATAATTTAAATAAGCTTGTTTCATCCGATCCTCTTAAAAAGCTTGCCTTCGGAACCCTTAAAGATATGTGGAGTATCTCTCCTTCCGAAGTCGCCGATAAGGATAAAGTCGAATTTTTGTATAAGAGGCTCTCATCCCAGCTTAATATGCTGAAGGACGGACTTGTGTCAGCCGGAGCACAGAATACGCCTGCTCTGAATGCGGCAAACAACATGAGCTCCAACATTGATTTCCTGCAGCAGATTAATCAGATGTATGCATATATCCAGCTTCCGCTGAAATTATCCGGCGGTGAATCCGCACACGGTGATCTTTATGTTTTTTCCAACAGAAAGAATATGACATCTGACGATTCTGTCGTAACGGCTTTTATGCACCTGGATATGGATAATCTGGGACCGGTTGATGTATATGTGTCCATGGATATTAATGCGGGCGGTAAGGTTTCCACCAATTTTACCGTAGCCGATGACGATACCCTTGATTTCCTTGAAAAGAACATGCATCTTCTGACCGAACGTCTTCAGAAAAGGGGCTACGATCTGCAGGCATCCATGAAGATAAAAGATGACGAAGAAAGTACGGAAGAAAATGCGCTTGATAAAGGCGGTGTAAACCTTCTTCTCGTTCATGCGGGAGGAACCGGTTCATATAAAGGATCCATGAGATCCTTTGACGTGAGGGCATAAATGGCGGAAGATAAGAACAAAAAAGTCAAAACGGCCGTCGCTTTGGAATACGATCCCAATGATGATGCCCCCAGGGTCATAGCTTCCGGAACCGGAGTTCTGGCGGATAAGATCATCGAAAAGGCCAAAGAAAGCAATGTTCCTGTTCATCAGGACGATAAGCTGGCACAGACGCTTTCCAAACTGGAGATCGGTGAGATGATTCCACCGGAATTATATGAAGTGGTGGCTGAGATCCTGATATTTGTTGATTCAATGGATAAGATCAAGAATAAGCTTAAAGGATGAATAACAGAGAGAGCGGTTCATATCACGAAAGCATTGCAATTGAATATCTTAAGAATAAAGGTTATAAGATAATAGACAGGAATGTTTTAAACAAATGCGGTGAGCTGGATATAATATGTATATCGGATCGAAAAGAGATCGTATTTGTTGAAGTGAAATACCGCAGTTCATCCAAAGCCGGAGATCCGCTTGAAGCGGTTGACGGACGAAAGATCCGTAAGATATGCAGGGCTTCGGCCGCATATTTAAGATATCACGGTGAATATTCGGATATGCAGGTCAGATATGATGTGATCGGCATATATGAAGACGGAAAGCTACAGCACATAGAAAACGCGTTTTATTATGAGGTTTGATCATGGCTAACATTCTCGTATGTGATGACGACAAAGATATTGTTTCTGCTATAGAGATATATCTTTTGGAAGACGGACATATCATTTTCAAGGCTTATGACGGATATCAGGCTTTGGATATTCTTGAAAAAGAAGACATTCAGCTTGTCATTCTTGATATCATGATGCCCGAAATGAGCGGTATCGAGGTTGCCGGGAAGATCAGGGAAAAGAGTGAGGTTCCCATTATCTTCCTGTCCGCTAAATCCGAAGAATCCGATAAGGTCGACGGTCTTAACGCAGGTGGGGATGATTATGTTACCAAACCCTTTTCACCTGCAGAGCTTACAGCGAGAGTAAGATCCAACTTAAGACGTTATACCCAGTTCGGTAATAATACCGAGAGTAATAACAGTCATATATATTCCGCCGGTGCGCTCTGCATCAACGATGAAAGCAAGAGTGTTACCGTTGACGGAGAACAGGTTAAGCTAACCCCCATCGAATACAATATCCTTCTTCTTCTTTTGAAAAATAAAGGTACTGTTTTTTCAACGGATAAGATCTTCCAGTCAATATGGAACGAAACTCCCATTGCTACGGACAATACGGTAGCGGTACATATAAGACATATAAGAGAAAAGATCGAGATCAATCCCGGCCAGCCCAAGTTCCTGAAGGTTGTCTGGGGAGTCGGATATAAGATAGAAGATATCTAATGAGCAGAGTACTTGTCAGAAAAATTTTATTACATATAAGCGTACACCTTTGTGCGTTTATGGCCTTTATTCTGGCTGCCGATATTTTATTCGGCAGTTATGTTTCGGTTGATTATATCGAGGATACCGAGAAATATATCCTCGATCCTTTTCCTATGTCCGAAGATGAGCTGGACCGGATCGTAACGGATATTTTTGCACATCAGGCCAGCGATATCATGAGATATACCGCAGCATGCAGGATCCTTCGTGTTTCCAACGGGATTGAAGTTAACCGTATGGTCGATATTTCCGATTACTATACCGGTGCATCCAAGATCAAGATCAAATATTCCGTATCCGACCTGATCAATTACGGAAGACGCGGAGTTTCCTATATTGAAAAAAATTACAGCATTACGGATTTCGTTTACCATTACGGCGATCCCCTCTTTGTTCAGAATTTTGATCTGGATGAGTACGGAAATCTTTATTTTAAAGGATTTGGAACCGTCAACAAAAACCGTGATACAGAATCCTTTGCTACCGAAGAAGAGGATATCATTTTAGGCGAAGGCGATAAGAAGATCATGAATGCCATGAACGAGCTTGAGCCTGCGGATCTCATGCATCTTGTCGTTGAATACTGTATCAGACATTATCCCGATGATATCAGTATGACCGTTTGGGATGACGGAATGGTATATGTTACCGTAAGAGAGCCTAATCTTGAAGGTGATTCCGGGACAAATCTTGAAGATAATGATGTGATCAGAAACTGGGATTCGTATTTTGTTGTTATTGACGAGCTTAAATCCGCCGCCACTCTTTTTTCATCCTGTTATGATATCTACCGTGACGGACAGACCCTTTACGATTCCGACAAGATGAATCTCTTTTATCATATCAAGACTACCGACAGCCTTGGTATTTCCCATGTTTATACCAATGACCAGGAATCCAAGAAATACGATGATACCGAGCTTACGGATATCTATTCCGGTCATAAACATTATCTGATCTGTTATTATGACGATCTTGAGTATTCCACCCTTTCGGACATAAGCGAGTCCGTAATTACCGATGTCATTAAAGCGTTCCCCACGGTATATCCCGATTCCACCTGTGTATGGATGTATCTGGATGATAATTTCTCAAAGGCTGAGGACATTTATTACAATGTCAGCTACAAATATAATGACGTAAAACAGCTTTCAAGATTGTATGCACTTCTTATAACAGTATTTGCACTTCTGTGGCTCCTTTCATTCTCGTATCTGGTATTTATCACAGGTGTGGTTGAAAGGGACGGAAGAGAGGAGTATATACTGCTTCCTCAGGACAGAGTATGGATCGAGCTGTTGATACTCCTTACCTATGCATTCTTTGTGCTGTTCAGGTATTACACGAAATATCTGGGTGATATCCTGGATGATAATCTTTCGGAGTTTTCATCCTTGGGAGATAAGCTCATTAAGGATTCCGGCATATCCTCTTATGTTGTATTCGGACTTTTCGGATTGTCCGTAAGCCTTGCTCTTTCTTTTATCATCTTCTCCGTTGTAAGAAGAATAAGAGCCGGCGTCCTTTACGAGTATTCTTTTACCAGAAAGGTAAGACAGCTCTTTGAGTGGTTTGCACTTTCTCTTTCCGGTGGAACGGGGGCTGCGGCGACGGTACTTCTGCCTTATGTTTTGTTCCTTGGGGCGAATTTCGGTGGAATGTTCCTTATCCTGCATCTGGTAAATTCCAAGGTATACGTATCTGCGATACTCGTGGGCGGACTTCTTCTTTTCCTGGATGTTTCCGTGGGAATAACCATGTTCCTGGTCACGGCTGAGAAAAAACAGCTCCTTGACGGAATTGCAAGGATCAGGGGCGGTGAGACGGATTATAAGATCAATGTTAAGAACCTGAGGGCCGAGAACCGAAATCTTGCGGAGAGCATCAATAATATCGGTGAAGGTATCAAACAGGCCGTTGATGATTCCATCGTAGAAGAGCATCTGAGGACCGAGCTTATTACCAACGTTTCCCATGACCTTAAAACGCCTCTTACTTCCATAATCAATTATTCGGATCTACTCAAAAGAGAGAATCTGACAGAGGAACAGAAGAAGGAATATCTTAAGGTTATTACGGATAAGTCCATCAAGCTTAAAAAACTCCTTGAGGACCTTTTGGAAGCATCCAAGCTTTCATCCGGAAAGATCGAGATAATCAAGGCCAGAACCAATCTTACCGAGCTGATAAATCAGGCTCTCGGAGAATATGAAGGCAGATTTAAGGAAAAGAACCTTGATGTTGTCACCAATGTATTCCCCAGAGTACTTGTATTTGCGGATGCGGCATGTATGTGGAGGGTTCTTGATAACCTCTTTGAAAATATCTGCAAATATGCCATGAGCGGAACCAGAGTTTACTTTGAACTCATTGCTTTCAACGGAGAGGTGGAGATCAAGGTTAAGAACGTCTCCAGGGCTAAACCCGAATTTCAGGGTTATGAGCTTACCGAGAGATTTATCAGAGGCGACCAGAGCAGATCCGGTGAAGGCTCGGGACTTGGTCTGTTTATAGCCAAGAGCCTTATTGAGGCCCATAACGGTAAATTTGAGGTTGTTGTTGACGGAGATCAGTTCACGACAATCATTACCATGAAGGAACTCGGATCCGATACTACGGACTGGGACTACATTTACGGAGACGATTTGTCGTAATCGGAAAGCGGTGTTATAATAAATCGCTTTAAAAAATATACAGGACAGGAAATTATTTATGCCTAATATCGTAGAACTTGAAAATTCAATGCCGGTGGGCAAGCTTAAGCTTATCATTCATCCTTCTTTCGGAACCAAGGGAGACAAGATCAATTCCTATCTCGCCCTTTTCCGTAAGGATATTCATAATGACCTCGTAAAGAACGACCCCGCATTTCAGGGATATCAGATGGATGACTACAGGCTTTCTTTTGAGATTCCCAGATTCGGTAGCGGGGAAGCTAAATGTAAGCTTAACGAGTCCACCAGAGGTATGGATATTTATATTCTCGTAGATGTATGTAATCATTCCATCACATACAATATGAACGGTTACGAGAATCATATGTCTCCCGATGATATTTATCAGGATCTGAAGAGGATCATTGCATCCATAGACGGAAAGGCATCCAGGATCAACGTTATCATGCCTTTCATGTATGAAGGAAGACAGCACAGAAGAACCGGAAGAGAATCCATGGACTGCGCTTATATGCTCAAAGAACTTCATGACATGGGTATGTATAATTTCATAACTTTCGATGCCCATGATCCCAGAGTTTCAAATTCTATTCCTCTTAACGGATTCGATAATTTCATGCCTCCTTATCAGTTTATCAAGGCTCTTCTTACCAATGAGGAAGACCTGATCGTGGATGAGGATCATATGGTCGTTATATCTCCGGATGAAGGTGCACTCGACAGAGCTATCTATTTTGCAAACGTTCTCGGTCTTAACACCGGTACTTTCTATAAGAGAAGGGATTATACCAAGATAGTAAACGGTAAGAATCCGATAGTTGCCCATGAATTCTTAGGTGATAATATCGACAGCAAGGATGTTGTCATCATCGATGACATGATCTCATCCGGCGGAAGTATGGTAGATACTGCAAGACAGCTTAAAGAGATGAACGCAAGAAGAGTATTTATCTGTACCACATTCGGTCTTTTCACCGAAGGCCTTAAGCTGTTCGATGAGGCTTATGAAAAGGGATATTTTGACAGGGTCATAACCACCAATCTTACTTATCTGCCTCCCGAAATCTACGATAAGCCTTATTTTATCGAGGCCGATATGTGTAAGTTTATTGCATCCATCATTGATTTTATGAACCATGACGCGTCCATGGTCAACGTTATGGATAATACTCAGAAGATGCATGCGGTTCTTGAGAACTACAATGCTCGCAGAAATATTGAACTGTAAATGTTAGGAGACTCCTTTTGAAAAAGGGTCATATTGTCAAAAGTGTAAATAAAGGTTCCATAGCTGATTCGCTGGGCATTATGCCCGGCGATATTGTAATTAAGATAGACGATAATGAGATCGAAGATATCTTCGACTATCAGTTCTTTACCCTCACCGATTATCTTGTTCTTACCGTTTTAAGGGACGGAGAGGAATGGGAATATGAGATTGAAAAGGGTGATAACGAAGATCTCGGTCTTGTCTTTGAAAACGGTATGATGGGAGATTACAGGAGATGCAGCAATAACTGTATTTTCTGCTTTATCGACCAGATGCCTCCAGGAATGAGGGATACCCTGTATTTTAAGGACGACGATTCGAGGCTTTCTTTTCTGCAGGGTAATTACATTACTTTGACTAACCTGTCCCAAAAGGATCTGGACAGGATCATCCGTTACAACCTTTCTCCCGTAAATGTATCAATACATACCATGAATCCTGAGCTCAGATGTATGATGCTGGGAAACCGCTTTGCCGGACAATCTCTGGAAAAACTAAAAGTTCTGGCAGAGGCAGGTATCGAGATGAACGGTCAGGTTGTATCCTGTAAGGGTATCAATGATGGTAAAGAACTCAAATATACCATCACTGAGCTGATGAAGTATATTCCTTCATTTAAATCTCTTTCCGTTGTACCCGTTGGTCTGTCCAAATACAGGGATGGCCTTTATCCTCTGGAACCCTATGATGCCGAGACTTCCGCGGAAGTAATAGATATAATAGAGAAGTACCAGAAGATCTGTTATGAAAGGTATGGTATTCATTTTGTACACGCCAGTGATGAATGGTATCTTGTTGCGGGAAGGGAACTTCCCGAAGCAGAACGTTATGACGGGTATCTCCAGCTGGACAACGGTGTAGGAATGATGAGGTCATTCTTGGATGAGATAGATGAACAGATCTCCAAAAGGGAAGCGGACGGATCTTTTGTAAAATATAATGTGGATCGTCATTTTACCCTTGTCACCGGAAAACTGGCATACCCTGTTATTAAATCCACTGCGGACCGGATCATGGAGAGGATGCCTGATCTCAGGATCGATGTGGCTGAGATAAGAAATGACTTTTTCGGGGAGAGGATTACCGTTTCCGGTCTTCTTACGGGGCAGGATATAATAACTCAGTTAAAGGGAAAAGATTTAGGAAGTGAGATCAAATTACCCGAGAGCGTAGTGAGGTCCGGAACCGATGTTTTCTTGGATGATTACACGGTTTCACAGGTCTCGGAAACTTTACAAGTACGCGTAGTTACGATAAAATCTAATGGTTACGACTTTGTTGATTCGTTGATCGGATTGGAATAAATATGAGCAGACCTATAGTGGCCGTTGTCGGACGTCCCAATGTGGGTAAATCCACACTTTTTAATGCTCTTGCAGGTGAGAGGATATCCATCGTAAAGGATACTCCCGGTATCACAAGAGACAGGATCTATGCGGATGTCAGCTGGCTTAATTACAATTTTGTATTGATAGATACAGGCGGAATCGAACCGGAATCCAAGGACCTGATCCTTTCATCCATGAGGGAGCAGGCTCAGATTGCCATCGATACCGCTGATGTTATTGTATTTGTATGTGATGTTAAAACAGGACTTCAGGATGCGGATGCAGGCGTTGCGTCCATGCTCAGAAAATCCAAGAAGCCTGTTGTTTTGTGTGTAAATAAAGTAGACAATTTCGAAAAGCAGCAGGCTGATGTTTTCGAATTCTACAATCTGGGTATAGGTGAGCCTTATCCCGTTTCCGCAGTCGGCATGCTGGGCTTCGGTGAGCTTCTCGATAAGGTAGTCAGCTATTTTCCTGATGACACCGATGCTCCCGAAGAGGAAGATATCCCTAAGGTAGCGGTTATCGGAAAGCCCAATACAGGCAAGTCATCACTTATCAATAAACTCCTTGGTGAAAACAGACTTATCGTATCTGATATAGCAGGTACCACCAGAGATGCTGTTGATACGAGAGTTAAATTCGGAGAAAAAGAATACATCTTTATCGATACTGCCGGACTTCGCAGAAAGAACAAGATAAAGGATGAACTTGAGCATTTTATGATAGTCAGGACCGTAGGCGCGGTTGAAAGAGCCGACATCGCCGTTCTTGTAATTGATGCCAAGGAAGGTGTTACCGAGCAGGATGCCAAAATAGCCGGGATCGCTCATGACAGGGGAAAGGCGGTTGTTATCGCCGTTAATAAGTGGGATGCCGTAGAAAAAGACGACAAGACCATTTATAAGTTCACCGAAAATGTAAGAAATATTCTTTCTTTTATGCCTTATGCGGAGATCGTTTATATATCCGCACTTACCGGTCAGAGACTGAACAAACTCTTTGAGACCATCGATATAGTCAGAGAAAGTCAGGACAGAAGAGTCGGAACGGGTGCTCTGAACGAAATCCTTGCCGAGGCTGTGGCTATGCAGCAGCCCCCCAACGATAAGGGAAGATTCCTTAAGCTTTACTATATTACTCAGGTGGCCAACAGGCCCCCCACGTTTGTTATATTTGTTAACGACAAAGAGCTTGCTCATTTTTAGTATATCAGATATATCGAAAATCAGGTAAGGGAAACTTTCGGATTTAAAGGCACACCTCTCAAGTTTATAGTCAGGGAGAGAAAAGGGGAGTAATATGGCCAGGTTATGGTGTTTTTTGATCGGATATGCATTCGGTCTTATCCAGACTGCATTTATCGTCGGCAAGCACAAGGGCATTGATATAAGAAATTACGGAAGCGGAAACGCCGGAACAACCAATGCACTGAGAGTACTTGGCAAGAAATACGGTCTTATAGTTTTTGCGGGAGATATGCTTAAAGCTATCGCAACATCCCTGATCATCAGGTTCACCTTCGGTTCCATGTATCCCGAGATGAAATATCTCCTGATCCTTTGGGGCGGTGCCGGATGCGTGCTGGCACATGATTTTCCCTTTTATATGCATTTTAAAGGAGGTAAAGGAATCGCGGCAACGGGCGGAACGGTTCTTTGTTTTCATCCTTCCTTCTTCGTGACGGGACTGTGCTATTTCTTTATTCCCTTTTTTATAACACATTACGTAAGTCTCGGATCCCTTATCCTTTATGCAGGATTTGTGATCCAGCTTATAGTTTCGGGTCAGTTCCATCCTTTCGGAATATTTGAAGGTATTCCGCAGGCATTTCTTAATGAGATGTACATCATCGCTCTTTGTCTTATGGTCCTTGCTTATTGGCAGCATAAAGCCAATATACTGAGACTGGTAAAGGGCGAAGAGAGAAAGACCTATCTCGGTAAAAAGAGTTCCGAGAATCTTTCCGGAACAAATAAGTAAAAATTCAGTGAGGTATTTGATATGGCAAAGGTTTCTGTTCTTGGGGGTGGTACTTGGGCAATAGGACTTACTATTCAGCTTGCGTCTGCAGGTCATGATGTGACTGTATGGTCCGCTCTTGAATCCGAGATTGAGATGCTGTCAACCACGCATGCTCATAAGATGCTCCCCGGAGCTACGATCCCCGAATCCGTCAAATATACTCTCGACGATAAAGAAGCCGTTACTGATAAAGATATTCTCGTAATGGCTGTCGCTAGTTCATTCACCAGAAAAACAGCAGCAAGGCTCGCTCCCTACATTAAAGACGGTCAGATAATCGTCGATGTAGCCAAAGGAATAGAAGAGGGCACTTTAAAAACTCTTTCCGAGCAGATCCTTGATGAAATCCCCAAGGCAAGGGTCGCCGCTTTATCCGGTCCTACTCACGCAGAGGAAGTCAGCAGATACATGCCCACAACGATCGTTGCTTCATCTCCCGATAAGGAAGTAGCAATGTATATCCAGGATGTATTTATGACAGATACGCTCAGAGTTTATACCAGCTCCGATATTAAGGGCGTAGAACTGGGAGGATCACTTAAGAACGTTGTAGCTCTTGCAGCCGGTATTGCAGACGGACTCGGCTACGGTGATAATGCCAAAGCAGCACTCATTACCAGAGGAATTGCCGAGATATCAAGACTGGGTGTAAAGATGGGATGCAGACCCGAGACCTTCAGTGGTCTGACTGGTATGGGAGATCTTATTGTTACCTGTGCCAGCATGCATTCCAGAAACAGAAGGTGCGGTATTCTCCTCGGACAGGGCAAGAGCCTTGAAGAAGCTCAAAAAGAGGTAGGAATGGTTGTTGAAGGAATCTATTCCGCCAAAGCAGCCATAGAACTCGGTAAGAAATATAATGTTTCACTTCCCATCATCGAGCAGGTCAACCTTATCCTGTTTGAAGGTAAAGATGCAGGCACAGCCGTTAAGGAATTAATGCTTAGGGAAAAGAAGGATGAAGTATCCGATACTCAGTGGTGATATTTCCGTATACATTATCATACTGTCGGCCTTTTTGTTGATTGCGGTTAACCTGTTGATCGCTTCCTGCTATATCTTTGTCAAATATAAGAATAAATACACGGCGAGCCTGTTTAAGGCTCGTGAAGAAGCAAGGCTTGCCGTGGAAAATAAAAATCTTGTTCTTTCAAATGTATCCCGTCTGATAAGAAACCGAATGATCCGTGTCGTTGGAATGAATGAACTCATTTTCAGGGAAAGCACGGATGAAATAACGAAGAAAAGAGCTTCCGAGATCAGAAGCTCCGTTGATGATATTCTGGCTCTTATGCAGGGAGTCCAGGATTATTCCCTTCTGGAACGAAATCTTTTCGATGTCATGAAAGATGAATTGGATCTCGCGTCCCTTATAATCGATTCCGTCACCATGACTGCCCCTTTGTATAAATTCTATGATCTTGTTCTTGATCTTTCCGTAGATAAAAACATTCCCAAAAAGATTATAAGCGATTCATATAAACTCAGAAGATGTCTGATATATCTTCTTTCTTTTGCGTGCAAAAAAACCGATCACGGTTCCGTTAAGCTGTACGTAGAGCCCGGAAAGACAGATGGAGAAAGACATGAGATCTGTTTCTCACTGCATGTGACCGGACTGGATATAAGCATAAGTAAAGTGGATTTTCTTCTTTCCCATGATTCTTCCGTAAATGATCTAATATTTCAGCATAATGATCTTGATCTTCTGGATATATATCTGGCTTCCAGATATCTGGATATTATCGGCTCGAATCTGGAGATATCCGGTTCCGATAAAGGCTATGCGGATTTTTCCTTTACTCTCCATACAAGGGCATCTGATGATGAGGTCATCGGTGATATCCGAAGTGCTTACAAGAGAAGTCAGCTTCGCAGGAATGATTCGGGTATGGGCTTTAAAGCGGCGGATGTCCGTATTCTGTTTATAGACGAAAAAAGGGTCTCATACGCATATGTCAGAGATCTTCTTGAAGACACCGGAGTTAAAGTTGATCATGCAGCATCACCTTCCGAAGCATCAACCAAGTTATCCGGCAATGAGTATGACCTCATACTGTTAAATGATGCCATGAAATGCAGCGATGATGCATTTGTTATTGATAAGATAAGGGGAGGTGAGTTCGGTATGGCCAATTCCCGTATTCCTTGTATTGCCGTTACTTCCGACATCAAGTATTCCTTATCGGAATCAAAGAGTCATTTAAAATACGAATCTTATATTCTTAATCCCATAAATCCTGATAATCTTGAAAGGATCCTTATTGAACATCTTCCGGCTACAAAGCTTGAAATAGTATCGGATTACGGTATTTTCCCCGGGATACGAAGCATAGATGATATCAGAAAGTATTCCGAAGGATATGAAGAACTGTATGAAAATGCCGTAAATATCTATAAAAGATCAAAGGCATATAAAGAGTAACCTGACACAGGTGCATGCGGATGCTCTCAAATCTTGATTACAACATATATTTTGAACTTGCTGCACTTCCCGTAGATCTTATAGTGCTTTTCTTTGTGCTGGGTAATTATAAGAATGAGGAAGAGCCGAACTTCAGGTTTAAGGTATTTGCATCTTTTGTAACGGTAGGCTGTATCCTTGACATAGTTACCGCGATCCTTTGCAGTACCGAAAATATCCCGAACTGGTTCAGGATGTTCTTCTATACATATGTAAATTTCATGTCAGTTTGTGCGGGAATGGCATATTACCTGTATATGTGTGCATTTTCCGGATTTAAGAAGAGGAAAGGTATTCTGGTCGTCGGTTATCTGATAAACAGTATTTATTTTGTGCTACTCCTGATAAATATGTTTACGGGAATTGCATATTCGTATGACGATTCCGGGGATGCTGTCCACGGACCGCTCTTTGTTCCCATAGTATATATGGTTCCCTTATTCTATGTTGTTCTGGGAACTCTTCTTGTTTTCAAACAGAAAAAGAAATTCTCCAGGGTTCAGAGAACCTTTATGTTTATCGGACTTATTGCGGTGCTTTCCATCTTTTTGGGACAGTCCGGAAGAAGCGAGAGTACTTTGATGATCTTTTATATAGCGTCCATCGGAATGCTAATGCTGTTTCTGACTCTCGAATCACCGGATCATCTCAGGCTTCTTAAAACCATTGAAGAACTTGACACTTCCAGAACCCGTGAAAAGGCAGCTCTGGATAAGATCGGTGAAACGGAAGAAAATAACAGTAAGCTGATGGTTCATCTATCCCATGAGATGAAAACACCGGTAAATGCCATCCTTGGATACAGCGATGCAATTATTAAATCGGATGTTTCCGATGAAACCAGGGAAAATGCCATAAATGTTTTTAAGGGAGCAAAGAGACTTAATCAGTTCATGAATGAGCTGACGGATTATGCTTCGGACAGAAACAGGCTGTCCGAAACAATGATGCCTTATTATTCCGAATATGACAAAGAAGGCGGTGACAGATTCGAAGATTTTGAATTATCGGATCTGAGGGCGGCGGAAAGAGCTATTCATGAAAGCAGAAGATATAATTTCAAACGCGACTCGGCTCAGTACAAGATACTTTGTGTTGATGATAATGAATTGAATCTGGATCTTCTGGTAAGGATCGTTTCTTCTTTCGGGTTTACCGTTGATGCGGCCGCTAACGGAAAAGAAGCTCTTGATATGGTCAAAAAGAACTTCTATGACCTGATATTCATGGACCATATGATGCCTGTAATAGACGGTGTAGAGGCTATGCATATCATGAGGGACGATGGCCTTTGCGATTTTACACCTATCGTTGTCGTGACAGCCAATGCCGTAAGAGGTGAGAAGGAGAAATATCTCAAAGAAGGTTTTGATTCGTATATTCCCAAGCCTTTTTCAAACGGTTCTATTTTACGGGTTATCGGAAAATTCCTTCCCATCGCCGAAATGGACACCCTGGTCAAGGTTAATGATAAGGCGGGTATATCCAGATTTATGCTGGCATCAACCTTCTCAAGACCTCTTATATGTCCAGCGGCCAGATTTTTGATTTCGGGCTCGGATTCTGATAATATAAACAGAATTGCAAGACTGTTTTCCACCACCATGGGTAAGGTGGATGTGGTATATGACGGTGATGAATGCATCAGGTATATTACGGATAACGAGTATGATATCATATTCGTTGAAGACGGGCTCAGTAATTCATCTGGCGGCAATATAAAGAACTATATCTGGAACAATGTGAATGTGCCTTCAATCCTAATGACGGATGTTTCTACGGCTCACGATCCCGTTATCATATACGAAAGTTATACCGATTATATGGACATCGGATCGGGACCGGAGATCATTGATGCTTTACTTCTTCTGTATCTTCCCAAGAGTAAGGTGAGTGTGATCGGTGCTGCGGATTCAAACGGACATGTATCAAATGAGCTTGAGAAAGAGACGGAAAATATTGTGTCCGTTTCGGATGCTTTGAAGGTTGGTTCTTCTCTTCCCGAAGATGTTACGGATATTGAAGAATTGGATATAGATCTCGGACTTGATAATTGCGGTTCCGAGGAGGGCCTTTTGAAGGCTCTTGAGATCTTCGCGGGTAATGCGGCGTCCAAAGCAGATGAGATAGAAGACTTCCGTAAAAACGGAATGCTTGAGGATTATATCATAAGGGTTCACGCTTTAAAAAGTTCCGCTAGGATCATCGGCGCCGTGAATCTGTCCGAAAAAGCAAGGCTTCTTGAGGAAGCCGGCAAGAATAATGACATATCGTATATAGATCAAAATAATGATATTCTCCTCCGTGATTTCAGGAACCTCGGAAATAAACTTAAAAATGTTTTTACCGATAAGGCGTCTGATAATAAGGAACTTATCCCGGATGAGAAACTTCAGGATGCATATAATACTATTTATGAGCTTGCACAGATGATGGACTATGACAGCCTGGAGCTTATTTTTGAATCATTGAAAGAGTATTCTTTCAAAGAAAACGACCGTCTTAAACTTGAACGTATTAAGAAAGCAATGGATGAACTTAACTGGGACGGTGTATTAAATGCGGCAAAGGAGTCATTATGACGGATTCCGTTTTGATAATCAGTAAAATAGACAGCTTTATGGTCAATGCCATCAAGGTAAAGCTTGAATCTGCGGGTTTTTTGTGTGATTTTGAATCGACCGATTCATCAACCATCTGTAAGAGCATTGATGAAAAGAGAGTCATTGTCCTGTATGTGGATGATTCTATCTTTGAAAAACCGGATCTTTTGATCTATCTGAAGGATAAATGTAATGACGATGACAAGAAACTTATACTCATCGGTTCCCCTTCGGATTTTAACGGGATATCCGGTTATATATCGGATAATTATCTGGCCGGTAAGCTTGAAAGACCGATAGATATTAACGATCTTATCGCCATACTGATAGGGGTGCAGACCACAAACGTGGTTGAAGAAGATAAAAAGAGTATCCTTATAGTAGATGATGATGCAAATTATCTGAGAACCGTACGTGACTGGCTCAAAGATAAATACAAAGTATATATGGCCAATTCAGGCATTCAGGCTCTTACCTGGCTTGCCAAGAATCATGCGGATCTTATATTGCTTGATTACATGATGCCCGTGACAACGGGTAAAGAGATACTGGAGATGCTCAGGAGTGAGGAATTTTCCAAAGATATTCCCGTAATCTTCCTGACCTGCAAATCCGATAAAGAAACGGTTAAATCCGTAATGCCTCTTAAACCCGAAGGATATCTTCTGAAATCCATAAACATGGCTGTTCTCAGAAGTGAACTGGAAAAATTTTTTAACGGAGAAAGTTTGACATGAGTAAATTCGACGGAACAAAAGGATATGTAGCAAGTCCCGAACTTATGGATGCGGTTAATATATCCATAGCACTTCAGAAACCGCTTCTTGTAAAAGGAGAACCGGGAACCGGCAAGACCATGCTTGCCCAGTCGGTTGCCGATGCTCTCGGTAAAAAACTGATCATCTGGAATATCAAGTCCACAACAAAGGCTCAGGACGGACTTTATATGTATGACACCATCCAGAGACTTTATGACGGACAGTTCGGTGAAGGCGGAGTCGATGATATTGCTCACTACATCAAACTGGGAAAACTGGGTGAAGCATTCGAATCCGAGGAGCAGGTCGTTCTTCTGATCGATGAGATCGACAAAGCCGATCTTGAATTCCCCAATGACCTTCTCTGGGAACTTGATCAGATGGAGTTTTACATTAACGAGACCAAAAGAACCGTTAAAGCTAAGACCCGTCCCATCGTTATCATCACTTCAAATGCCGAAAAAGAACTTCCCGATGCATTTTTAAGAAGATGTATTTTCCACTATATCGAATTTCCCGGTAAGGAACTTATGACCGAGATCGTAAAGGTTCATTTCCCCGATGTTGAAGAAAACCTCTTAAACGAGGCCATGGATGTGTTCTATCAGATCAGAGACATCAGAGATATCCGAAAGAAGCCTTCAACTTCCGAACTCATCGACTGGATCAATGCACTTCAGATCGGTGGTATTCCTTACGCACAGATTAAATCCAAGCTCCCCTTCATCGGTGTAGTCGTCAAGAAAGATGAAGACATGGAACTTGCAACACATCAAAACTTTTAATTATGTTTTTGAACTTTTTTGAAAGCTTAAGAAAGCATGGAATCAATGTTACTCTGGGTGAGTGGCTTGATCTGATGAATGCCCTGAACAGCGGACTTATAGGCGGTTCGCTTTCAAGGTTCTATTATGGTGCTAAAATGATACTTGTTAAGAGCGAGACTGATTTTGACAAGTATGATGAGGCTTTTGATGAATGCTTTAAGGCTGCACAAAGCGACCCCGAGGTCGGAGCGGAGATGCTCAGATGGCTTGATAAATCCGATATGATGCAGCTTGCCGAAATGGAAGCCAAAGATCATCTCAACAAGATGGAAGGCGAAGGCATTATCATAGACAAGGATGATGTTGAACAGAAGTTTAAGCAGAGACTTAAAGATCAGGATTCCGAACATAACGGCGGCTCATTCTGGATAGGAACCATGGGTAAAACCTCTTTCGGAAATACCGGAGGAAATATAGGCGGTGTAAGAGTAGGCGGAATGACAGGCTATCAGTCTGCATTTGCGGTAATGGGCGCCAGAAAGTACCGCGATTTCAGAGATGACCGCGTCATGACCAACAGACAGTTCCAGCTAGCCTTCAGACGCCTCAGACAGTTCTCATCCAGGCTGGATACCAATGAAAGGGAACTGGACATAGATAAAACAGTGGATGAGACCTGTAATCAGGGCGGAGTTCTTAAGATAGAGATGAGAAAGCCCAGGAAGAATTCCGTTAAGCTCCTTCTTTTGATGGATTCGGGTGGAACAATGATCCCTTATTCGTCTTTGCTTAACGAATTGTTCCAGGCTGTTAACAAAAGTAACCATTATAAAGAGGTTAAGTGCTATTATTTCCATAATTGCATTTATTCCCATGTTTATAAGACACCTGAATGTGAAAACGGGGACTGGGTTGAAACAAACTGGCTTTTCCGTAACACAGATAAGGATTATAAGGTTATAATAGTCGGAGATGCCGCAATGGCTCCCGAGGAATTTTATTCGGATACGGGTAATTACCGCGGTCCTAATGACGGATACAGCGGAGAAGAGTGGCTTAAATCTCTCAAAAGGCATTACAAGAAGGTAGTCTGGCTCAATCCCAAGATGGCTCCCGGTGCCGCTCCATGGAGAGAGATCGAAACTGTTCTCAAGCAGATGTTTCCCATGTATAAGCTCTCTGTAAGCGGTCTTGATAAGGCTATGAGCAAACTTATGGAAAACAGATAAATTTATACCGTCAGAGTAATGGTAATCCGCCGGGATTTTAGTATAATAGGATATATTTTGATAAAAGGAGATTTTTAAAAAATGGGTATTTATGAAGAGCTTCAGGCAAGAGGCCTTATTGCTCAGACTACGGATGAAAACCAGATCAGAGATCTTGTTAATAACGGAAAAGCTACTTTTTATATCGGTTTTGACTGCACTGCCGATTCTCTTACGGCAGGTCATTTCATGGCTCTTACCCTCATGAAGAGACTTCAGGAAGCGGGAAATAAGCCCATAGCACTTATCGGAGGCGGTACCACCATGATCGGTGATCCTACCGGAAGAACCGACATGAGAAAGATGCTTACCAGAGAAGACATCGATCATAACGCTGAGTGCTTTAAGAAGCAGATGGAGAAATTCATCGATTTCGGTGAAGGCAAAGCAATGATGGTCAACAATGCCGATTGGCTGATGAATCTTAATTACATCGAGCTTCTTCGTGAGGTCGGTGCATGCTTCTCGGTTAATAACATGCTCAGAGCAGAATGTTATAAGCAGAGAATGGAAAAGGGACTTTCATTCCTTGAGTTCAACTACATGATAATGCAGTCTTACGACTTCTATTACATGTTCCAGAAATACAATTGTAATCTTGAGTTCGGCGGAGACGATCAGTGGAGTAATATGCTGGGCGGAACCGAGCTTATCAGAAGAAAGCTCGGTAAAGACGCACATGCCATGACAATTACCCTTCTTACCGATTCCAACGGTAACAAGATGGGTAAGACTGCAGGAAATGCCGTATGGCTGGATCCCAACAAGACTTCTCCCTTCGATTTCTACCAGTACTGGAGAAACGTCGGAGATGCGGATGTACTCAAGTGCATTAAAATGCTCACATTCCTTCCTCTTGAGCAGATCGAAGAGATCGAAAAGTGGGATGATTCCAGGATCAATGATGCTAAGAAGATCCTTGCTCATGAGCTTACCGAACTTGTACACGGTAAAGAGGAAGCAGATAAGGCAGAAGCCGGTTCAGCAGCTCTCTTCGGAGGCGGAGATCTTTCAAATGCTGATATCCCCACGGTTAAGATTGAGGAAGCGGATTACAGAGACGGTAAGATAGATATACTCGGAATCCTTGTAAAAGCAGGTCTTTGCCCTACAAGAAACGAAGCACGTCGTGCCGTTGAACAGGGCGGTGTTACCGTTGATGATGAGAAAGTAACGGATATCAAGACTCTTTACAGTGCCGAGGATCTTAAGGACGGAAAACTTGTAAGACGCGGTAAAAAAGCATATAAAAAGGTGACTTCATGAGTAAAGAATACGAAAAGCTCCAAAAGGCCGTAGATGCAGTACGTAAGATAACCGATTTTGTCCCCGATATTGCCCTTGTTTTGGGATCCGGACTCGGCGGTTATGCGGATTCCATCAAACCCGTTTGTGAGATCCCTTATTCAGATCTTCCCGGATTTCCGGTTTCCACCGTTCAGGGTCATTCCGGAAAGTTTATCTTCGGATATGACGGAGATAAGAAGATTGTTTGTATGAAGGGCAGAGTTCACATGTATGAGGGTTATGAACCTTCGGATGTTGTGATGCCCATCAGACTTATGGGACTTCTCGGAGCTAAGATTCTTTTCCTTACAAATGCCGCAGGCGGTATAAATGAGAGCTTCCATCCCGGATGTCTCATGCTTATAGAAGATCAGATTTCTTTTCTGGTCAGAAATCCTCTGATCGGTCCCAATATAGAAGAGCTCGGAACCAGATTTCCCGACATGACCAGGATTTATGATGAAGAACTCTGCAAAATAATCACAGATAAGGCTGCTGAGCAAAACAGTGAACTCTTTAAGGGAGTTTATGTACAGCTCAGCGGACCTTCATATGAATCACCATCCGATGTAAAGGCTCTCAGACTTCTGGGAGGAAGTGCAGTCGGTATGAGCACTGCGATCGAAGCGATTGCCGCCAGACATATGGGTATGAGAGTGTGCGGAATATCCTGTATCAGTAATATGGCTGCAGGCATAACGGGCGAAGAGCTTAATCATGAAGAGGTTCAGAAAGCTGCAAATTCCGTTGCCGAAAGATTCGTAAGCCTGGTAAGAGGCTCGATAGCTGCTTTTTAAGGTGATGATCATGGATGAAGAACTGATCCAAACTCTGATAATCAATGCTTTTGAAGCCAGAACCAAAAGCTATTGTAAATATTCCGGCTATGCCGTAGGTGCCGCATTACTTACTTCGGACGGAGAGATCTACAGAGGCTGCAATGTTGAGAATTCTTCTTACGGTGCCACTATCTGTGCCGAGAGATGTGCGGCCCTCAAGGCCGTGAGCGAAGGAAGTAATGAATTCAAGGCTATTGCCATAGTCGGTGGCATGAAGGATGCAAGGGAACTTAAAGATTATGCTTATCCCTGCGGAGTATGCAGGCAGTTCCTTTCCGAATTCGGATCATCCGACATGACGGTTATCGTAGCAAAGAGCATTGATGATAAAAAGATCTTTACACTTGGGGAACTTCTTCCCGAAAGCTTTTCAGGCGATTCCATAAAGTGAGAAAGAAATGAACATACGACTCTATAATGCCGCAATCCTGGATCTGGACGGACACGCTTCGCTAAAGAAAGGCGAAGTGATCATTTCGGGCGGCATTATTTCCAATGTTATTTACTATGATGAAAACGAGCTATCCCATCAAAATACAGGAATAGTTTTTGACAGGGTGATCGATTGTGAGGGAAATCTTCTCATGAGGGGCTTTAACAATGCCCACACTCATTCTGCAATGACTTTCCTAAGATCCCTTGCCGACGATAAACCTACGCCTTTATGGCTTAAAGAAGATATATTCCCTAATGAGGCCAAGCTTACTGATGAGGATATAGCTGATTTCCAGTCGCTGGCCATTATGGAATATGTATCCGGCGGCATTGTATCCGCCATGGATATGTATCTTAAGCCCTATGTCACTGCTGAGGTTTTTTCACAGGCCGGAATGAGATGTGCCATTGTATCGGGCCTCAATGATTTTACTTTTTCCATTGGTGAACTTGAAGAAGCTTATAAAGTTCTCAATAACTATGATCCTTTGATCTCTTTTAAAGCAGGTATTCATGCGGAATATACCTGTTCAAAGGATCTTCTTGAGGAACTGTCCGGTGTCATTAAGTCACTGGATTGCCCTTTTTATTGTCATTTATCGGAAACAAGATCGGAAGTGGAAGAGTGCGTAGGAAGATACGGCAAAACTCCTCTCATGTTTCTTGATTCCCTGGGACTCTTTGATAAGGGCGGAGGAATCTACCACGGAGTTCATCTGACCGATGAAGAAATGGCTTTGATGGCCGAGAAAGATATCTTTTGCGTCATTAATTCCGGATCCAACAGTAAGCTTGCCAGCGGTATAGCTCCTTTGAAGAAGCTTTATGACAAAGGAGTGAGACTTGCTATGGGAACGGACGGGCCTGCCAGCAACAACTCTCTGAATATGTTTAAGGAGATGTATCTTACAAGCGTTCTTTGCAAATTACGGGAAGAAGACGCTTCAAGCCTGGATGCATCTTTTATCCTTGATATGGCCGTGAAGGGTTCGGCTTCTTGTATGGGATATGAGGATTCCGGTCTGGTTAAAGAAGGATGTCCTGCGGATCTTATACTTTTGGACCTTAACAAACCCAATATGCAGCCTGTAAATAATATTGTTAAAAATATTGTTTATTCAGGAAGCGATTCTAATGTTATAATGACTGTGGTCGCGGGGAGGGTTCTCTTTTATAAGGGTGAATATGACCTTGGTTTCGATCCTGATGAGATCATCTACAGGTGTCAGACGAGAACAAGGCGAATCATAAATGAGACCTGACAATTATCGGTTGTTAAACCGATGATAATAAACCGGCGTAAAGCCGGAAAAATTTCACTCTCGTAGAGAGGAAGGAGATCATATGTTAGAAAAAACTTTTAAACTGAAGGAGAATGGTACCGACGTAAAAACAGAAGTCATTGCCGGTATTACAACCTTCATGGCGATGGCCTATATCCTGGCTGTCAACCCCAACATCCTTTCCGCATCAGGAATGAATGGTCAGGCTATTCTCATCGCAACCGCACTTTCCGCATTCATCGGAACCATGTGCATGGCTTTTATGGCCAATTACCCCTTTGCCCTTGCTCCCGGACTCGGACTTAATGCATACTTTGCATACACCGTTTGCGGATCAATGGGTTATTCATGGCAGTTTGCTCTCTTTGCAGTATTTATCGAAGGAATTATTTTCGTAGTTCTTTCCGTAACTCCCGTAAGAGAAGCGATTTTCAATGCAATTCCCCTTCAGCTTAAAAAGGGCGTTTCCGTAGGTATCGGTCTTTTCGTAGCATTCATCGGACTTCAGAACGGTAAGATCGTTGTCGGCGGAGCTACTCTTGTTACCATCGTTCCTTTTAAGTCTGAGTTCCATACTACCGGTGCATGGGCACTTCTTACCATCATCGGCGTTCTGATCATTTCAATTCTTCATGTAAAGAAAGTTAAGGGTGCGATCCTTATCGGTATTTTTGCAACCTGGATCCTTGGTATTCTTTTCGAATTGACCGGAATTTATACTCCCGATCCCGAACTTGGTTTCTATACCACCATCCCTCATGATCTTACCAGCTTCTCATTTGCATCCATCGGTGAGACCTTTGGTGCTTGCTTCTCATCTGCTGCATTTGAAAGCTTTAACGCTCTTGATTTTGTGGTTATCATGTTTGCATTCCTGTTCGTTGACGTATTCGATACTCTCGGAACTCTCATCGGATGTGCAGATAAGGAAGATATGCTTGACAAGGAAGGAAAGCTTCCCAGAATCCGTCCCGCACTTCTTGCAGACGCTATCGCTACCAGCTGCGGCGCAGTTCTCGGAACTTCTACCACCACTACTTTCGTAGAGAGTTCATCAGGTGTTTCGGCAGGAGGACGTACCGGACTTGCATCTGTTGTAACCGGACTTCTTTTCCTTGTTTCACTGATCCTTTCACCCCTCTTCATTTCAATCCCCGGATTTGCAACCGCTCCCGCGCTTGTTTTCGTCGGATTCCTTATGATGAGTTCAATTACGGGTATCGATCTTAAGGATCCTACCGAGGCTATTCCCGCATTCCTTGCACTTCTCGTTATGCCTCTTGTATACAGCATTTCAGACGGTATCTGCATGGGTGTTATCTCTTACGTTGTAATTAACCTTTGCTCCGGCAACGCTAAGAAGATCAAGCCTCTTATGTATGTACTTGCAATACTTTTCATTCTCAAGTACGCATTTCTTTAATTGATCAAAGCCCTGCGGAGAGTTTTCTTTTCGCAGGGCGTTTTTTGGGATATGTACGGATTAATTTTTATAGTAATAATCTTAATACTTCTGATCATCAGCGGTATCAGAATGGCCAAAGAGGAATCTGCAAAGATTACCTCTTTTATTCGTGATAGCTTCGGCAAGGCTTCCAGAAGAAAGCTGACCGAGACACGTAAAGAGTCTTTGAAATTTAATCTGGATCAATTTCTTTCTTTGAAAGAGGAAGGAGATTATCTCGATGAACTTACCTGGTCGGATACGGGGATGGAAGATATTTTCCTGCAGATGGATAATTGTCTCAGTTCTGCAGGTGAAGAGTATCTTTACAGACGGCTTCACGACCTTTCATGTACCACTGACGAAATTGCTCATACAGACAAGATCGTCACTGAGCTTTATGACGATGAATCTCTCAGGATTTCGCTGGGAAAAGCTCTTCATGAGCTGGGATTTGTTAAGGACAGATCTCTTCCCGAATATCTGGATAAGATACTTTCTACGGACCGTATTTTAAATCCGTTTTTCCATATTCTTTGCGATATTTTGTATATTCCTGCCGTTGTACTTACCTTTATCAAACCTGTAGTCGGAGTTGTATTCATATTTATTATCATTCTTCTTCAGGTTTCATCCTATTTTTCCTTTAAAAGAAAAGCCGATGAGTGCTTAAGCGGTTTTTCCATGATCATGGGGCTTGCTTCCATGGGAAAAGTTCTTCCTTCGGGAGGAGATAGCGAAACCGGCAAATTAATAACCGAGTTGTCGGACGAACTTAAAAAGATCAGACTTAAAACGACATTTTCCGCACTTGTGATAAATTCCGGCTCAAATTCCACCGGCGGAATTTTCTCGATGCTTTTTACATATATCAATCTTTTATTCCATTTTGACCTTATTGCAGCTCAGATACTTTTGGGTAAGATAGGAGCTTCCAAGGAAACCATTCTTAAAGCTTATGAACAGACCGGTTTTCTTGATATGTGTCTGGCTCTTTCTTCCTACAGGGCATTTCTTGAGGGTAAATGCACATTTTGCAGGCCTGTATTTAAAGAAGGCGCCACTATTACCATAAAGGATGGCTTTAATCCGCTTCTGGATGCACCTGTTCCGAATGATGTACATAACGAAGGCGGTATCCTTATAACAGGTTCCAATGCCAGCGGTAAATCCACCTATATGAGGATGATCGCCGTAAATGCCATACTTGCAAGAACGATTTCCACATGTCCTGCCAAAGAGTACGAAGGATCTCTTTTTGCCATATATTCATCAATTGCTGTAAATGATTCGATCTTAAAGGGCGAGAGCTACTTTATGGCCGAGATAAGAAGCCTTAAGAGGATAGTGGATGCTGCGGATAAGACCGGAAAACCTGTTATCTGCTTTATCGATGAGATATTTAAGGGTACAAATACGGCTGAGAGAATAGCGGCTGCAGATGCGGTTCTTCATTATCTCAGGGAACGAAATGTTCTGGTTTTTGCGGCTACCCATGACCATGAGCTTACGACTTTGGCGGCGGACCGTTATGATAATGTACATTTCAGTGAGAAAATAGAGGGAGATGACGTTTTATTTACCTATAAACTGGAAAAAGGCCCCTCTGTAAGTACCAATGCCATCGCACTTTTAAGGAAAAACGGCTTTCCCGAAGAGGTTATCGCAAAGAGCGAAAAATTGTGTGCTTCCCTTGACTCTAAAGCCCCCTAAAAGGTATACTAAATAGTGTGTTTTATAGGCTTTTAGCCCGAATTTTTCGTACAATATGTAGTCAGCCTTCGGAGGTTTGCTATGGATAAATTTATTGCATTTTCAAATTCATTTTTATCTTACCTGCTTCTTATGGTGATAATTGTCGCAGTGGCAGCACTCGGGTTTACAGTCGGCAGAATACTGAGGAACAGGAAGGACGCAAAATCGGTTCAGGAAGTTTCTTCAGAAGCTGTTACATCCGGATCCGATAACTGATAGGATTTAAAAAGGATACGGCGGGTTCGTATCCTTTTATTTTTTTCACCTCAATTTCGATCAGCAGCATGAATACATATAATAATAAGACGAGGATCCTTTTGATCCTCGATCTTCTGAAAAAGAAAACCGATGATGATCATGCAGTTAAAGCTTCCGACCTTCTTGAATGTATTCGGGAGGAGGGGCTTAAATGTGACAGAAAGACTTTGTATGATGATATAAAGTCTTTAAATGATGCCGGTTTTGATATTATTCATGAAAACGGAGGGGGTTATAAGCTTGCCTCCAGAGAATTTGAGGATGCTGAGCTCAGACTGCTTGCTGACGCCGTATATTCTTCCAGATTTATTTCTGCGGAAAAGACCAAGATCCTGGCCGGCAAGTTAAAAGAGCAGACCAGTACATACATGGCGTCATCCATGATCCGGAATATCTATTCATCCGATTCCAAAACTCCCAATGAGGATGTGCTTTATAATGTTGATGCTCTTTCAAGAGCAATCCAGGATGAAAAGAAGGTAGAATTTGAATACCTGGTTTGGGGACCTGATAAACAGCTTGTGACCAAGGGGAAAAAGAAAAGGGTATTGAGTCCCTGGTCCCTTATCTGGCAGGATCAGAATTATTATCTTCTTGCATATGATTCCGAAGCGGGTAAGATGAAGCATTTCCGCGTGGATAAAATGAGACATGTGTCGGAAACAGAATTTTCCAGAGACGGCGAAGATGAGTATAAGAAGATAGATATCTCATCCTATGTTGAGGAAACATTTTCCATGTACGGCGGAAAACAGGAGACTGTGATCCTTGATTTTCCCGAAGAACTTATCGGTATCGCATATGACAGATTCGGATCAGATGTGGTTCAGCGAAAAGGTGATCCCGGAAGGATCATAGTAAGAACAAAATGCTATGTATCAAGTCAGTTTTACGGCTGGCTTTCGGGTTTGGGTAAGGATGTGAAGTTAGCCGGTCCCGATACTGCTGTTAAAGCATATAAAGAGTATCTGAAATCATTATTGGATAATATGTGATCTTGGAGGAACATCGTGGCGGAAAGCATCGATTACGGAAAAATCTATAAGCCTTCAAACGAAGTTTTTGTTATCAAAAAAGACGGATCCAAGGAAGTATTTAATGTCCAGAAGGTTATCAACGCAGTCGGAAAGAGTGCTTACAGGGCTCTTACCGAATTTTCCGATGATGAAAACAGGAAGATCTGTGAACTCATAATCGCTAAAGTAGATTCACTTCCCGAAAACGAGATCCCAATTCCCAAGATGCATAACATCGTTGAGGAAGTTCTCGAGAAGGTTAAACCCATTGTTGCAAAAAGCTACAGGGATTATCGAAACTACAAGCAGGACTTTGTCAGAATGCTTGATGATGTTTATAAGAAATCCCAGTCCATCATGTATATCGGTGATAAGGAAAATTCAAACACCGATTCCGCACTTGTTTCGACAAAAAGAAGTCTTATTTTTAATCAGCTTAATAAGGAGCTCTATCAGAAGTTTTTCCTGACTACCGAAGAGATTCAGGCCTGCAGAGACGGATATATTTATATTCATGACATGTCCTCGAGGCGTGATACCATGAACTGTTGCCTGTTCGATATTGCATCTGTCTTAAAAGACGGATTTGAGATGGGCAATATCTGGTACAACGAACCCAAGAGTCTTGATACCGCATTCGATGTCATGGGAGATATCGTTCTTTCCGCCGCATCTCAGCAGTATGGAGGCTTCACCATTCCTTCGGTGGAATTTACACTTGAGCCTTACGCAAAGCTTTCTTTTGAAAAAGCCAGGAAAAAATATATGGATCTCGGAGTTCCCGAAGAGAAGGCTGAAGAAGCCGCACTTGCGGGTGTCGAAAGAGAATTCGAACAGGGCTTTCAGGGATGGGAATATAAATTCAACACCGTAGCATCAAGCCGCGGCGATTATCCTTTCATAACCGTTACTGCCGGCACGGGAACCAGCAAATTCCAGAAGATGGCCACAAGAGCCCTTCTTAAAGTTCACATGGAAGGACAGGGAAAAAAGGGCAGGAAGAAGCCGGTTCTTTTCCCCAAGATCGTTTTTCTGTATGATGAAAAGCTTCACGGCGAAGGCGGAGAGCTTGAAGATATATTTGACCTGGCCGTTAAATGTTCATCAAAAACAATGTATCCCGATTACCTGTCTCTGACGGGAGAGGGTTATGTTCCCGCAATCTATAAAAAGTATGGCAAGATCATTTCTCCCATGGGCTGCAGGGCTTTCCTTTCACCCTGGTATGAAAGAGGAGGTATTGAACCTGCGGACGAAAATGATGAACCGGTTTATATCGGCAGATTCAATATAGGTGTTGTATCATTGCATCTTCCCATGATCCTTGCCCGAAGCCGTAAGGAAAACAGAGATTTTTACGAGATACTTGATTATTATCTTGAACTTATAAGAAACCTTCACCTGAGGACTTATTCGTATCTCGGTGAAATGAAAGCTTCAACCAATCCGCTTGCTTACTGCATGGGCGGATTCAGAGGCGGGCACCTTGGCCTTTCCGACAAAATAAAGCCACTGCTTGATTCGGCCACAGCTTCATTCGGTATTACTGCCCTTAATGAACTTCAGGAGCTTTATAACCATAAGTCCCTTGTGGAGGATGCAGAATTTTCTCTTGAAGTCATGAGACATATAAATGAGAAGATCGCACAGTTTAAGAAAGAAGACCATAAACTATACGCTATCTATGGAACTCCTGCCGAGAATCTTTGCGGACTTCAGGTAAAACAGTTCAGGAAAAAGTTCGGGATCATCGAAGGCGTTTCCGACAGAGAATATGTATCAAATTCATTCCACTGTCATGTTACTGAAGATATAACGCCCATTGAAAAGCAGGATTATGAGAAGAGGTTCTGGGATCTCTTTAACGGCGGAAAGATACAATATGTTAAATATCCCGTGGATTACAATCTTGTCGCGATAAAGACTCTTATCAGACGTGCCATGAAAATGGGATTTTATGAAGGCGTCAACCTGTCATTATCATATTGCGATGATTGCGGACATGAAGAGCTTTCAATGGATGTATGTCCTGTATGCGGAAGCAGGAATCTGACTAAAATAGACCGTATGAACGGATATCTGTCATATTCCAGGACTCATGGCGATACCAGACTTAACGATGCCAAGATGATCGAAATATCCGAAAGAAGATCGATGTAATGAGATATCACGATATTACAAAAGATGATATGAAAAACGGGGACGGACTCCGCATTGTTTTGTGGGTATCAGGCTGTTCGCATATGTGCAGTCAGTGTCAGAACCCTCAGACCTGGGACCCCGACGGCGGCATCTATTTTGACGATGATGCCCGCACCGAGCTTTTTGATCTTCTTGCAAGGGATTACATATCCGGCCTTACATTAAGCGGAGGAGATCCATTATATCCCGGAAACAGGTCTGAGATTGAAACACTTCTTAAGACCGTCAAAGAAAGATTCCCGAAAAAGACGATCTGGCTTTATACCGGATACACTTGGGAAGAGATCAAATCAATGCCCCTTATGAAATATGTGGACGTTGTGGTAGACGGAAAGTACGACAAAAACCTCCGGGACGTAACTTTACTGTGGAAGGGCAGTTCCAACCAGCGCGTTATTGATGTACAGGAATCCCTCACTTCAGGAGAAGTTAAAATACATTGTCCCGATCATTACTCAGTCCTTGATCCGAACAGTGTATATGGCAGTTCCAAATCAGGTGTCCCTTGCATGTACTGATTCTTTTTCATGCACGTAGATAGGAGTAGACTATGACCAGAGTAGGCAAATTTGAGAAAGTAAGCTTTGAACAGTTCAAGGCCGGAATGGAAGATTTCGGGCTTGGAGAGACTGCTTTGAAGGAGAAGTATGACCGCATTCAGCTTCCCAAGAGAGCTACAACAGGAAGCGCCGGATACGATATCAGGACTACAGTGGATATTCATCTTGAGCCCGGTCAGACCATTAAGATTCCCACCGGAATCCGTGTTACAATGCTCGAAGACTGGATGCTTGCCGTATTCCCCAGAAGCGGACTCGGTTTCAAATTCAGACTTCAGCTGAATAATACCGTTGGTATAATCGACAGCGATTACTATTTTTCCGATAACGAGGGACATATCTTCGTAAAACTTACAAACGATTCCAACGAAGGCAAGACCGTGGACCTCAAAGAGGGCGATGCATTTGCCCAGGGAATTTTCCTTCCTTACGGAATTACCGAGGATGATGACGTCACCGCATCCCGTAACGGAGGCTTCGGAAGTACCGGAAAATAAGGAAAAAACATATATGTAGAATTAAAAACTAGATATGGTGTTTTTTAATAATATTTTAATTGTTTTTCCATATCTGTTTGATGTATTATATCTCTCGGCGTAAGCTGTAACTTACTTAGTATTCAGCCGGAGGTATAATATGTTTAAGATCTACACTGATAACGGTTCCGATATTCCCGAGGATTATGCTTCGGAGCACGGTATTGATACACTCAATCTTGCTACCATAATTGACGGAGTGGTGTATAATCAGGGAGTTGAGCTTTCCAAGGAAGAATTCTATAAGAGACTCGCTGCCGGAGCAAAGCCTTCAACTTCACAGGTAAATCCCGATCAGGCTAAGAAATTCTTTGAAGAAAGAATCGATGAGGCTGATGAGTTCCTGTTTATAGGTATTTCTTCCGGACTTTCAGGTACCGTTCAGAGTGTTATGGCAGGTGCCAAGGAAGTAATGGAAAAACATCCCGATAAGAAGATTGAAGTTGTTGACTCACTTACAGGGTCACTCGGTGAAATGCTTCTTGTTACCAAAGCCGTAGATATGAGAGATGCGGGCAAGAGCTTTGAAGAAACCGTAGCTTTTGTACGTGACAATGCACTGCATGCAAGTCTTGCCATCACTGTTGATAATCTTATGGACCTTTGGAGAGGCGGAAGAGTCAGCAAGACCAGTGCCGTTATCGGTACCGTAGCTGCCATTAAGCCTTTTATCACCGTAAATAACGAGGGTAAGCTTGATGCGGGCGGAAAGATCAGAGGCAGAAAAAAGAGCCTTGATCATATAGTTGATTATATGGAAGAACATCTCGGATCATGCCGTGACATGAACGATACCATCATGGTAGCACACGGTAATTGTCCGGAGGATGCCGAGTATCTTAAAAATTTAATTGAGGAGCGTCTGGGCTTTAAGAAGTTTATGATAAACAGCATTGGCCCTATGATCGGAACACATACCGGACCTACCATCTGCCTGGCCGGATATTTTGGTGAAACACGCTCCTGATGGAGCAGAAATGAAGCAGTCAGACGTTTTTATTACAGAAAAACAGCTTGGTTACATAAACGAATCGGCAAGTGCGTTAAAACATGCCGAAGAAATAAAGGGACGTAAGCTCACTGCATCCGTTGTTACCTTCGGATGCCAGATGAATGCACGTGATTCCGAAAAATTAGCCGGTATCCTTGTATCTGCGGGATTTGAAATTCTCGAAGATACTGAGGATGCCGACTTTGTTTTGTATAATACCTGTACCGTAAGAGATAATGCCAATCAGAAACTCTACGGTCATTTGGGAGAAGTTCATTCCAGAAAAAAGAAAAATCCTTCCATGATGGTTGGAATATGCGGATGTCTCCCTCAGGAACCTTCCGCATTTGAACGTCTTAAAAAATCATATTCTTTTGTTGATCTTATCTTCGGAACACATAATCTCTATGCTTTTCCGGAATATCTGAGCAGACTTCTCAGCGGTGAAAGACATATTTATGAGATCATGGATCACTCGGATAATATTGTCGAAGATCTTCCCGTACTCAGAAAGTATCCATTCAAATCCGGCGTAAATATCATGTTCGGATGCAATAATTTCTGTACCTACTGCATCGTTCCTCATGTAAGAGGAAGAGAAAGAAGCAGGGAGAGTGCGGACATTCTTGCAGAGGTTAAAAAGCTCGCCGATTCCGGAGTTAAAGAAGTCATGCTTCTCGGACAGAATGTTAATTCCTATGGAAACGGAATCGATAACGAAATCTCATTCCCGGAGCTGCTTAAGAGGACATGTGACATTCCGGGAATCGAAAGAGTCAGATTTATGACCTCACATCCCAAGGATCTTTCTGATGAACTTATCAAAGTCATTAAAGAAAACGAGAAGATCTGCAGACATCTTCACCTTCCTCTTCAGAGCGGTTCATCAAAAGTATTAAAAGAGATGAACAGAAGATATACCAAAGAGCAGTACCTTGATCTTGCTCTTAAGATTCGTAGTGAGATCCCCGATCTTGCAATGACCACCGATATCATGGTGGGTTTCCCCGGGGAGACGGCTGCAGATGTTGATGATACCATCGATGTTATAAATAAAGTACAGTATGATAATGCGTTTACCTTTATCTATTCCAAGAGAATGGGTACGCCTGCTGCCGTCAGAGAAGATCAGGTTCCCGAAGCTCTTGTAAAAGAAAACTTTGACAGAGTGTTAAAGGTTGTTCAGGAAACCGCAAAAAAGCAGAGCCTCAGATGGCAGGGACAGGTCCTGGATGCACTGGTAGAGGAAGAGAATTCTTCAATGGATGGATATGTTACCGGAAGACTTTCCAACAATATGATCGTTCATTTCGAAGGATGCAAAGAAATGATCGGTAATATCGTCCCCGTCAGACTCGATGAATGCAGAGGCTTCTACTATATGGGAAGCAGGGCTTAAAAGGAGCACTAAGATGCCTGATATAAATGATGTTTCGCCTATGATGCAAAATTATCTGGAGACTAAGAAGCAATATCCGGATTCTATATTGTTCTACAGGATAGGTGATTTCTACGAAATGTTCTTTGATGATGCCGTTCAGGTGTCAAGGGAACTTGAACTTGTTCTTACCGGTAAATCCTGCGGATTGGAAGAGAGAGCGCCCATGTGCGGCGTTCCTTTTCATGCTGCGGACACTTATGTCTCAAGACTTGTTTCCAAGGGATATAAAGTAGCCATTTGCGAACAGGTAGAAGACCCCAAACTTGCCAAGGGACTTGTTAAGCGTGAAGTGATCAAGGTTGTCACTCCCGGTACCAATATCAATTCTCTTACACTTGATTCCGGTAAGAACAACTATCTTATGTGTATCTGTTATCAGGATAACGGAATCGGTATCAGTGTTGTTGACGTATCAACAGGTGAATTCCTGGTATCTGAGGTATCATCCGTAAATCAGATAAACGATTATCTCGGAAGGTTTGAACCTTCGGAGATTATTTGTAATAATGCTTTTTCCGTACAAAGCGATCTTTTAAATTCTATCAAAGAACGATATTCGATTCCCGTAACAGTTCTTGATAATGCCGTATTTGAAGAAAAAACGGCAACGGGCGAAGTGCTCAGACAGTTTAAAGTAAAAAGCCTTATTGGACTCGGACTTGATTCCATGATCCCCGGTGTACTTGCAGCCGGTGCCTCATTAATATATCTTCACGATACCCAGAAAACAGATCTTGGAAATCTTTCGGAGATTCATCCCTATATTGCCGATAAATACATGATGCTTGATTCTTCTTCCAGAAGAAATCTTGAGCTTACCGAAACGATACGTGATAAACAAAAGAAGGGATCTCTTCTCGGGGTATTGGATCGTACAAAGACAGCCATGGGCGGCCGCCTTTTAAGAACATTTCTTGAACAGCCTCTTATAGATGAATCGGAGATCATAAAAAGGCAGGATGCAATCTCTGCTTTTAATACTAATACCATAGCCAGGGATGAATTAAGGGAATATCTGACTCCCGTATATGATCTCGAAAGACTTCTTGCCAGGATAAGCTTCGGAACCGCAACTCCTCCTGATCTTTTGTCCCTTGCTTCTTCACTTCAAATGCTTCCTCATATCAGGACCGTGCTTGAAGATATTCATTCTGAGGAAATCGATGCTCTCAAAGAAAGATTTGATGTTCTTTCCGACATTGAATCATTGATAACAAATTCCATAAAAGAAGAACCTGAAACTACCATCAGGGACGGAAATATCATTAAAGACGGTTTTAACGAAGAAGTTGACAGATTAAGAAGTGCCAAGACCGAAGGCAAGGGATGGCTTGCACAGCTGGAAGAATCAGAAAGAGAAAGAACCGGTATCAAAGGACTTAAGATCAAGTTCCATAAATCCTTCGGATACTTTTTTGAAGTTACCAACTCATATCTTGAAAATGTACCCGATGATTTTATAAGGCGTCAGACTCTTACCAATTGTGAGAGATTTACTTCGGTCAAATTAAAAGAACTGGAAGATACCGTTCTTAATGCCGAGGAAAAGATCAGGAACCTTGAATACGATATTTATTGTCAGATAAGAAATACCGTAGGAGCAGAAAGCGAGAGGATCTTAAAGACTGCAAAGTGCATCGCTTTTCTTGATGTATATACGGATCTTGCTTATATCGCAGAGGTTAACAGATATGTTAAGCCTCATATTAACAGTAAGGGAATCATCAATATCAAAGAGGGAAGGCATCCCGTTGTTGAGAAGATGCTTGGCGGTGAACTCTTTGTTTCCAACGATACATTCCTTGATAACTCCTCAAATCTGGTAAGTATCATTACCGGTCCGAATATGGCCGGTAAATCCACATACATGAGACAGACTGCACTTATCGTGCTCATGTCCCAGATAGGGTCTTATGTACCTGCATCAAGTGCTGATCTGTGCGTTGTGGATCGTATATTTACCAGAGTCGGCGCGTCCGATGATCTTGCTTCCGGTCAGTCCACATTCATGATCGAGATGAATGAAGTATCCAATATTTTGAGGAATGCTACTTCAAAGTCACTTCTTATTCTCGATGAGATCGGAAGAGGAACCTCTACTTTTGACGGTCTTGCCATCGCATGGGCAGTTATCGAACATATCAGCAATAAGAGGATACTCGGTGCCAAGACATTATTTGCCACCCATTATCATGAACTTACCGAACTTGAAGGTAAGATAGATAATGTTCATAATTATTGCATTGCGGTTAAAGAATCCGGCGATGATATTGTTTTCCTCAGGAAGATCATTAAAGGTGGAGCGGACAGAAGCTACGGAATTCAGGTAGCAAAGCTTGCGGGCGTACCTGATATCGTTATCGACAGAGCAAAAGAGATTGCTTCTTCCCTTGCGCTTCAGGATATATCCTCCATTGTAGAAACCATCGCAGGAAGCGATTCCGGAAGCGGCAAGCTTAAAAAGGTTACCAAGCCGGATGAAGTTGACAGCGGTCAGTTATCATTTTTCGATCTTGTTTCCGATGAAGATCTTCTCAAAGAAATAGAAGACATCGATATACAGAATCTGACGCCCCTTGATGCTCTTAATACACTTCACAGACTGCAGAACAAGATCAAAAACAGGTATAAAGTATGATCAAAGTATTAGACAAGGAAACCATAGACAGGATCTCGGCAGGGGAGGTAGTGGAAAGACCTTCGAATGTCGTAAAAGAACTTGTTGAAAATGCGATCGATTCCGGTGCAAAGGCCATAACCGTAGAGATCAAGGCAGGCGGCCTTGATATGATACGTGTTACCGACAACGGATGCGGTATCGATCCTTCAGAGATGAAGACAGCATTTTTGCGACATGCTACCAGTAAGATCGAAGAAGCCGCAGATCTTGACTCCATTACGACTCTTGGATTCAGGGGAGAAGCTCTTGCAAGTATCTGTGCCGTTTCCGAGACTGAAATGATATCTGCCCTTCAGGGTTCTCTTACCGGAAACAGACTTATTATCCGCGGAGGCGAAGAGGTTTCTTTTGAGGAGATCGGAGCTCCCGCAGGTACCACCGTCATAGTCAGAAACCTTTTCTATAACACACCCGCCAGAAAGAAATTCCTTAAGACCAATTCTACGGAAGGCTCTTATGTAGCGGAACTTATGGAAAAGATCGCTCTTTCTCATCCTGAGATCTCATTCCAGTATTCCATGGATAATCGTTCCAGATTCCATACATCCGGTAACGGCGACCTCATGGAGGTGATCTTCAGAGTATTCGGAAGAGAAACAGCAGGAAGTCTTGTTCCCATAGAATATGAAAATGACAGGTTTAAAGTAAGCGGTTTTTTGGGAAAGCCTGAGATCATAAGATCTAACCGCAATATGGAAATTTATTTCCTGAACGGCAGATATGTTAAGAATAATTTTATCTCTACCGCCATTGAAGAAGGTTACAGGGAATATCTTATGCTTCATAAGTTCCCTGTCGTGTTCCTTAACTTTACCATTGATCCTTCCAAGGTTGATGTTAATGTTCACCCGACTAAATTGGATGTCAGGATATCTGATCAGCAGATGTTCTTTGCTTTTGTTTCATCCTCAATACATGATGTGATGACCAAAGCGGAGATGATCCCGGAAAATATTCTCACAAGTGATGCTGATAAAAAAGAAGCTGCCAAAGAAAGTGCAGAGGAAGTTGCTTCCGGTAAAAATCCCGAACCTTTTGAGTTTAAGAGAACAGGATTTTCCGGTATCGAAAACACAGTAAAAGCTTTTTCACAGACTGTATCAAAGCCGTCTTTAACTTCTTTTGATTATAAATTCGAACCTGATCCATCCGACACCTCCAATGTATCTGAGGATCTGTTTTTCGAAGATGAGAGAAAAGATTCCGGTAAAAAAGAAGAAAATATATCTTTTGCTGAACCCGGATCAAATGAAAAAACCGCTGCTGAGGATTTCTTGGAACAGAATTCATTTAAGCAGACTCAGCTCTTTGAAGATCATCTTCTTGATAAGGATAAAAGAGACTCTTATAAGATCATCGGTCAGATATTCGATACATACTGGATAGTCCAGTATGAGCAACAGATGTTTATTATAGATCAGCATGCGGCTCATGAAAAAGTAAACTACGAAAGATTCGTAAAAAGGATACATGCCGGCGAGCATCCGACTCAGATGTTAATGCCTCCCATTATAGTAACTCTTACAGGTGCTGAAGAATCGGTTTTGAATGATAATCTGGAAAGTTTTAAAAATATCGGATTTGATATCGAAAACTTCGGAGGCAATGAATATGCGCTAAGGGGAGTTCCAACGGATCTTTTCAGACATTCGGAAAAAGAGCTTTTCCTCGCCATTCTAGATGAACTATCGGAAAATCCGGGACTCGGAAGTTTCAAGACCATCGATGAGAAGATTGCGGGAATGGCATGTAAGGCTTCCGTTAAAGGCGGAGACCGCATAGGATTCGAACAGGCTCAGAAGCTCATTGATGAGCTTCTTACACTGGACAATCCATATAATTGTCCCCACGGAAGACCCACAATAATATCCATTACCAAAAATGATATGGAAAAGAAATTCCAGAGAATAGTAAACTGATGAATTCTAAACCACCTCTTATTATCCTATCCGGTCCCACTGCAACAGGCAAAACCGATCTGTCTGTTTTATTTGCTCTGCAGCATGATCTCGAGATCATATCGGCGGATTCGGCTCAGGTTTACAGGGGGATGAATATCGGAAGTGCCAAGATTACGGAAGAAGAAAAAAAGGGTATTCCGCATCACCTGATAGATGTATGTGATATAAAAGAGGATTATTCCGCATTCCGTTTTAAGGAGATGGCGGAAGAAGCTATTGCGGACATTTATAAGAGAGGTAAGATTCCTCTTGTTGTGGGTGGAACCGGATTTTATATTCAGGCTCTTTTAAAGGGAGTGAATTTCGATGACGAAGGTCCTGATGAGAAATACCGGAGTATGCTTCAGTCTTTGGCTGATGAAAAGGGTATTTCTTATATCCATGAAATGCTTAAGGAGATCGACCCCGAAAGTGCCGTAAAAATCCCCGAAGGCAATGTTAAAAGAGTTATAAGGGCGCTTGAATACCATCATCTTACCGGTAAAAAGATCTCTGAGCATAATGAAGAAGAAAGTAAAAGAGCATCAAAGTATAACTCTGCTTATTTTGTTCTTATGGATGATCGGGATCTTATGTATGAGCGCATAGACAAAAGAGTTGATAAAATGATGGATGCCGGTCTTGAAAGGGAGGTTCGCTCTCTTCTTGAAAACGGAGCGGATCCTTCAATGGTTTCCATGCAGGCTATCGGATATAAGGAGATGATCCCCTATATAAAAGGAGAATATTCGCTTGAGGAAGCCGTATATCAGATCAAATTAAGAACAAGGCATTTTGCAAAAAGACAGGTTACGTGGTATAAAAGAGAACCTGATGTCATATATATTAATCGCGGCGAATTTAACAACGATAATGAAAAAATGTCTGAATTTATGTACCGCGAATGTTTGAAAAGAGGAATCTTAAATGAATGAAGTTTCAAAGCAGCTTTACAGGGAACTGGGAATAAGCGATAAAGTCATAGAGATCTCGGAGGAGGTTCTGTTTTCTCTTAAAGAAAGATTCGACAGGATCGATGAAAATGCAGATTTTTGTACTCTTAAGGTATTAAAGGCTTTCCAGAAAAACAATGTAAATGAAAGCTGTCTTATGGGTACCACCGGATACGGATATAACGACCTTGGAAGAGAAACTCTCGAAAAGGTCTATTCGGATTATTTTCATACAGAGGACTGTCTCGTAAGACCTCAGATAACCTGCGGAACTCATGCTCTTGCACTTGCTCTTATGAGTAATTTAAGACCCGGCGATGAGCTTGTCAGTGCTGTCGGAAAACCCTATGACACTCTTGAAGAAGTCATCGGTATACGCCCATCAGTAGGGTCTCTGGCTGAGTACGGTATTACCTATGCTCAGGCTGATCTGAACGAAGACGGTACTCCGAATTTGGACAATATCAGAAATGCCATCTCGGACAAGACCAAAGTAGTTACCATCCAGAGATCTAAGGGGTATCAGACCAGACCTTCACTTTCGGTCGAGACCATTGGAGAGATCATCAAGACCGTTAAGTCCGTGAGTAGTGACATTATCTGCATGGTAGATAACTGCTACGGTGAATTTGTGGAGCCCATTGAGCCTTCGGATGTGGGCGCTGACATGGTAGTAGGCTCCCTTATCAAGAATCCCGGAGGCGGACTTGCGCAGGTGGGCGGATATATTGCCGGTACCAAGGATTGCATCGAAAAGTGTTCTTACAGGCTTACTGCCCCCGGCCTCGGAAGAGAAGTGGGTCCATCCCTTGAAGCTCTTCCCAGAATGTATCAGGGCTTTTTCATGGCGCCTACCGTAACCGCTTCGGCTTTAAAGAGCGCTATCTTTGCGGCTAATCTCTACGAAAAGTTCGGATTTGAGGCATTTCCTTCCGGAAAAGAAGACAGACATGACATCATTCAGGCCATTACTTTCGGTAAACCCGAGGGGCTTATAGCTTTTTGTGAAGGGATACAGGCTGCGGCTCCCGTGGATTCATCATTTGCTCCCGAACCCTGGGATATGCCCGGATACGATTCCAAGGTAATAATGGCTGCAGGGGCCTTTGTTTCAGGGTCATCCATCGAGCTTTCTGCAGACGGTCCTTTAAGAGATCCTTATACCGCTTATTTCCAGGGCGGAATCACTTGGTCACACGGTAAATTCGGTATTATCAAGTCATTCCAAACTCTGGTGGATAAAGGCCTCATTTTGTGTTAAAATATCAAAGATTGCGAAAATCGATATATTTGCAATCAGGTGTTATTTTTGGAGACGTTTAATGAGATATAAGGGATGGGGTTTATTTTTTCTGGTGATCATCGGGTTTATACTCGGTAATCTCCTCGGAACGCATTGCAATATCGAGTTTTTATCCTATGGCGGTCAGTTCGGTCTTACTTCGCCACTGGAACTGAATCTCGGTTTTGTCATGCTTACATTCGGAATTACATTTAATATCACGATTGCCGGCATCCTTGGAATGGTTGCCGCATTTGTGGCTTATAAATTTATGAGGATCTGATATGCGTTGCCCCGGAGAAGGGGAAAGGCGCATATGATAGAAAATACAAATTCAAACAGTGAAAAGCCCTATGAGAGGTTTATGACCATGGGGGCGGAGAGCCTGACGGACGCGGAACTTCTTGCGATAATCCTAAGGACAGGAATGAAGGGCTTTGATGCTGTTTCATTATCCAAGGAAGTCTTAAAGCTGGGGAAATACCCCAGAACCGGATTTTTGGGATTGTACGATACGGATATTCAGACACTTGAGAAAATATCCGGAATAGGCAGGGTAAAAGCTATCAAGCTTAAAGCACTTGCGGAGATATCCAAAAGGATGCATGAGGCCAAGCTTGCCGAAGGTTTAAATGTTTCGAATGCTTCATCCGTTGCGGATTTCTATATGGAACGGATGAGACATTATAAATGCGAGAGAGTACTGCTTCTCAGTATTGATTCAAAAGGCAAAGTATTAAGAGAATCGGAGATTTCCAAAGGCAGCGTTAATAAAGCACTTGTTTCCGTAAGATCTGTCATGATGGAAGCTCTGGATGCCGAAGCGGTTCATCTGATCCTTATGCACAATCATCCGAGCGGGGATCCGACTCCTTCCGCCAATGATAATGAGCTCACAAAGACGCTTTTCGAGAGCTGTAAACTTATGGAGATCCCGCTTTTGGATCATATAATAATCGGTGATAATCTTTATTACAGTTATAACGAATCAGGACTATTACGGTAAAGAAAGGAAATATTATGCCGGCTAATGCTTACGGTATCGATCTTGGTACCAATCACATCAAGATTTTTAACAACAATGACAGCACGATCACCATTCAGAAGAATATGATCGCCATAAAAGACGAAAGTGAATTTTTTGCTTACGGTGATTCGGCGTATGAAATGCACGAAAAAGCACCTGCAAATATTCAGATCTCTTATCCTTTAAGCTGCGGTGTAATATCCGATCTTCACAATGTTGAACTGCTTGTTAAGTACATAATCAGCGATCTGCAGGGAGGAAGCCCCAAGAATGCAGACTTCCTTATCGCTGTTCCTTATGATATCACCGATGTTGAAAAGAGAGCTTTCTATGATCTTCTCAAAGAAGCCGGTGTAAAAGCTCATAAGATCTATGTTACGCAGATGGCTATTGCCGACGGTGTTGGAATGGGCATAGATGTTAAGAATTCCGTCGGAGTACTTGTGGTAAACGTAGGATTTGAAACCACCGAGATCTCCGTATTATCCCTGGGCGGCATCGTTCTTTCCAAGCTTATTAAAGAGGGCGGACTTAAATTCGATGATTCCATCAGAGCTGCGGTCAGAAATGAATTCGGTCTTATGATCGGCGGAAAGACTGCAGAGGAAGTTAAGAAGAATCTTAAAGATCTTGAGAAAAACAATAAGGGAGCTACCGTATACGGCAGAGATATCGTAACCGGTCTTCCCGTTCAGAGAGAGATACCCACCAAACTTATCGTTGATTCTTTGGAAAGCGACTTCAAGACTATCATCGATAATATCAAATTCATCCTTGAGAGAACTCCCCCTGAGCTTTCCGCAGATATTTTCAGAAACGGAATTTATCTGACCGGAGGAGCAAGCCAGGTTTCACATCTGGTTGAAAGGATAGCGGACGGTACCGGTCTTAAAGTTAATGTAACCGATGAGCCCCTTACATCCACAGCATACGGGCTCGGAAGAATAATTCAGGATCCGGAATATTCCGGTCTGGCACAGAGTGCCGAGGGCATGGGTAAATGAGTCCTGTCGTAAAATCCAAGGGGGAGAGATTTACACTGCCAAGTAAATATCTCCTCCTTATTTTAACTTGTATATGCATTATCCTGATGGTGCTGACATACGGTACCGGTATTTTTGATGTACCTGTAAATTCGGCTGTAGGCAGAATAATCGTCCCTTTTGAGAAGGGTGTTTCAAGAGCCGGAGAGTGGCTGAGAAACAGAAAAGAAGAGCTTACATCCGTCAGAAGTCTTCTGGAAGAAAACGAAAGACTCAGGGAACAGATCGACGCACTTACAGAGGAAAATCTGATCCTTACTCAGGAAAGATATGAACTCACGGATATGCAGGCGCTTCTCGGCCTTTCAGAGGTTTATTATTCCTATGATAAAGTAGGTGCCAGAGTAATCTTTAAGGATGCCGGTAACTGGTACAGTTCATTTATCATAGATAAGGGAACTGATGACGGTCTTTCCGTTGATATGAATGTAATAGCGGGAGGAGGCCTTGTAGGAAGGATAACCAAGATCGGACCCAACTGGGCCAGGGTTACCTCCATTATCTCTGACGGAGTTAATGTCAGCGGTCAGGTTGTTTCTTCGGATCTTACGCTTATGGTCAGCGGAGATCTTACTCTTGTTGACAGAGGACTTCTTAATTTCTCTCTTTTGTCGGATCCGGATGGTCTTGTAGTAAAGGGAGATAAAGTTGTAGTCAGTAATATAAGTGATAAATATTTGCCCGGACTGCTCATAGGCTATATTGATTCTGTTCAAAACGACCCCAATAACCTGACTAAATCCGGGACCATTTCTGTTGCTACGGACTTCGATCACCTTTCGGTTGTTTTGGTGATCACTGATTTAAAAGATTACGATTACGAATGATTCAGCGAATTCTCATCGCAATTTCAATACCTTTCTTTTTCCTGCTTCAAACCGGTGTTTTCACATACCTGAAGCTTGGTAACTGTATCCCTAACCTGATGGTTCTCATAGCCTGCATTTACGGATTTTTCTATGGAGAAAAATTCGGATGCGTAGTGGGATTTTTCAGCGGTCTTCTCATCGATATTTTCTTCGGAGATATGCTGGGAATGAACGCTCTTATCATCATGTTTATAGGATATTTAAACGGAGGGTTCAGCGATCTTTTTTACGCTGAGGATATTCGTCTTCCCTTGATACTTCTTACTTTAAGTGATGCAACTTACGGACTGGCGTATTATATATTTACTTTCCTAATGAGAGGTAAGCTTTCCATAGGGGTTTATCTGACTTCCGTTATACTGCCGGAGATCTTTTATACCTTACTTGTATCGCTGGTTATTTATCCCATTCTTCTGGCAATAGATACTTTGTTCAGAAACCTGAGACTTAAGAAGGAACTGGAAAAGCAGGATGTTTGACGGGCTTCGAGAAAGAATATTAAATATCTTTACGAGCAGGGTCACGATCATTTATCTGATCATGACCTTCCTTTGCGGTGTGCTTTTATACAGATGTTTTGTTCTGCAGATCATTAACGGACAGGATTATCTGGACAATTTCATGCTGGAGCAGGAAAAAGTCAGGGATATCATGCCCACCAGAGGAAATATCTACGACAGAAACGGAAATATCCTTGCTTATAATGAGCTTGCTTATTCAATAAACATTGAGGATACGTTTGAGACTTCCTCGAGTAAAGACAGGAAGTTAAATGAGCTTGTTTATAACCTGATCAAGCTTATTGAAAGAAACGGAGATACCATCGATTCGGATTTTAAGATCTCGCTAAATGAAGACGGTGAATTCGTATATACGGTAACAGGTGCTAATCTAACCAGATTTCTTGCAGATGTTTACGATCATGCGGATGTAAAAGATCTGTCCGAAGAAGAGAAAGCTTCGACTCCGGTTGAGGTTATGATCTATCTCAGCAGAAAATCCGGTAAAGGGTTCCATTTTGCTGTGGGTGATTATCTTGATCCGGAAGATACCAAATCCGGGTTTGTGGAAGGAAAAGGGTATACCAATCGTGAATGGCTTGAGATCGTAGAGATACGATACGCAATGAGCCTTACTTCATTCAGGAAATATATCGGAACGACAATTTCTACTGATGTAAAACCTGAAACCGTTGCCCTTATTATGGAAAATTCCGATATCTTGCCGGGCGTTTCCATTCAGGAAGATACCGTAAGAAGATATGTGAATTCCGTTTATTTTGCACATATTCTCGGATATACCGGAAGGATTTCCGCGGAAGAGATCGATGCACTCAATCAGAGAATGATCGATGAGGGTGCAACGGAAGGTACATATACCTCAGAAGATGTTGTAGGAAAAAGCGGTATTGAAAATTATCTTGAAACCACTCTCCAGGGAACAAAAGGATATGAGAGAGTTATGGTTGATAATACCGGTAAGGTTTTGTCCATTTTGGATCATAAAGATGCTGTCAGAGGTCAGGATGTATATCTGTCCATAGACATGGACCTGACCATGGAACTTTATGATATTACGGAAAGAAAGATCGCATATATCCTCGTCCAGAAGCTCCAGAATGCCAAACTGGCCGTAAGGACCACCGATTCCGTTAAGACCATTCCTATAGCGGATGTCTATTATGCTGTCTTTAGAAACAATGTTCTTGATATTTCACATTTTTCCGCAGAGGATGCTCAGCCCACCGAGCAGCTTGTTTATGAGAGATTTCTCAGCTATAAGGAGACTGTATATTCAACACTGGAAACCGGTATCAGAACTACCAGAACTCCCTATGTTAAGCTGTCGGATGAATATAAGATATATCAGTACTATGCCTTTAAGCTTCTTATGAACAACGGTATTATCATGACTTCCGAGGTTGATACAGAGGACAGTATGTATAAGGCCTGGGATGAGGGCGGAGATGTTTCCCTCGGAGATCTTCTTGATCATGCCATAGCTATGGGATGGGTGGATATTTCCAAGCTTGATCTGGAATCAAAATATGCCAGCTCATCAGAGATATTTGATGCGATCATCTTAAAGATTTTTAAACTCTGCGATGCAGATGCAGAATACCAGACAAGATTTTATAAATATATGATCTTAAACGATAAGATCACCGGTTTTCATGTCTGTAAACTTCTTCTCGAGCAGGAAGTCATGTATGCTCCGGAATCGGAGATCAACAGACTTAATGCGGGAGCCATGAGTGCTTACAGCTTCATGGTAAACCGTATCTCAAACCTTGATATCACCCCCGCGCAGCTTGCTCTCGAACCCTGTAACGGTTCCGTTGTTATGACCAATCCCAACAACGGACAGGTTCTTGCCCTTGTGTCATATCCCGGATATGACAATAACCTGCTTGCCAATACCGTTGATAACAATTATTGGAACAGACTGCTTAATGATGATTCTTCGCCGCTTTTGAATTTTGCGACTCAGTATAAGGCTGCTCCGGGATCGACCTTTAAGATCGTTGCGGCAACGGCAGGATTGCGGGAGGGAGTTATAAACACCTCGACCCTTATTAACTGTAACGGTATTTTTACCGATATCGAGCCTCCTGCTAAATGTACTGCGGTCCACGGTAATGAAACCGTAAGAACTGCTATCAGGGATTCGTGTAACCTGTATTTCTTTAATGTTGGATACAGGCTCGCTACACTGAACGGTTATTATGATGATGCCGCGGGTCTTGAATATCTCTATAAATATGCGGATATGTATGGTCTTACCGCTAGATCCGGAGTGGAGATTACCGAATATGACCCCGATGTATCCGATAAGGACTCGGTTAGATCCTACATTGGTCAGGGTACAAACGCATATACAACTACACAGCTTGCCAGATATGTTTCCAGTATTGCAAACGGGGGAACGACCTATGACCTGACACTTCTTGATCATATCGAGGATTCATACGGCCGTACAGTTTGGGAACATGCACCTGTAATATATAATACAGTTGAAATGGAAGATTATCAGTGGAACGCCATCGTAAACGGTATGATAGATGGTGTTAACAATAAACCTTATTTTGCGGATATTCCCGTTCAGGTCGCAGGTAAGACAGGTACGGCTCAGCAGTCGAGATCCAAGCCTGACCATGCTTTGTACATTGCTTTTGCCCCTGCTGTAGGCGAACCCGAAGTTGCATTATGCGTCAGAATTCCTTTCGGTTTCTACTCGGATTATGCAGCGCAGCTCGCTCATGAGTGCCTTCAGGCTTATTACGAAGTTGAACCGGAAGTGGATCAGTCGGCATATGCTACGGATGAAAGAAGAGACTGAGAATATTTGAGGGAGGATTTGATGATCCGGGGAGTGACTTTAAAAAGTTATAACGGTGCCATAAAACTTATTCTTGATCCCGAGATGAACTTTAATGAGCTTCTCGGTTATGTCCGGGATAAATTCTATGCTGCCAGAAACTTTCTTGGTTCTTCATCCATTATTCTCGATATAGAGGGAAGAAATCTTTCGGATATCGAAGAATCGCTTATTGTTGATGCCATAAATGCAAGTTCGGATGTTGATGTTTCCTGTATAGTCGGTAAAAATGAAAATGATCAGGAACACATCAGAAAAGTGGGAGAGATATTGAATGATAAGATCAATTCTCTCGATAAATGCATTATCTTACAGTCCTCTGTCATGAATAAACAGGTTATAGACGTTGAGGACAGTGTTTTGGTACTTGGTGATGTGAATCCCGGAAGCCAGATCAAAAGCTGCGGAAACATCATTGTTCTCGGAGGCTTGTACGGATCGGCTTATGCAGGGTCAAACGGCGATGAGTCGGCTTTTGTCTGCGCTATAGAGATGGAACCCGAAAACCTGATCATCGGAGATAAGGAATATATCCCTGAAAGTAAACCTATTTGGTCAGCCAAGCTTAAGGCTGCACCAAAGGTCGCAAGAGTTGCGGACGGAGAATTGACCATAGGTCCTCTTAACAGGGTCGTGATGGAGAAGATTTATGAGTCTAAGAAATTATCACATTCGTGATTATGATTTTAAAATAATACTGTTTGCCGTTCTTTTATCCGTAATTGGTGTTTTTGCCATTTCCTCTGCAATGGGCGATACGGCTGCGGGTCATGAGAATGTCAAAAAACAGATCGGCGGGATTATTTTCGGGACCGTTATGATGATAATCACATCTCTGATCGATTATCATTTCATAATGAAATTCAGGATCCCGATATATGTTTTTACCATTTTTGTCCTTGTTCTGGTAATGGTGGGAGGTCATTCTTCCCATAACGCCCAAAGATGGCTCAATATCGGTGCTTTTACCTTCCAGCCCTCCGAACTTGCCAAGCTTTTGTTGATTTTATTTTTGGCTTCGTTTATTATGAAATACAAGGATAAAATAAGCAGTTTTCATTTGCTTTTGGTATGTTCTGCGCTGTTTTTGGTACCGTTTTTTCTGATATTCAAACAGCCCGATCTTTCGACCAGTATCGTACTTGTTTTTATCTTTGCTGCCATCATGTTTTCAAGCGGCATCAAGAAAAGGGTAATATTGATCGTAATGCTGATAGTTATCCCTGTGGGTGTAGCATTTGTCAGTTACATGCTCAACCCGGATAACGATGTTTTGGAAGGATATCAGCTCAAGAGGATATATGGTTTCCTTTATCCTGATGAGTATCCTGACATTGCTTATCAGCAGAATAATTCCGTTACCGCCATCGGTTCCGGAATGCTCGAAGGTAAGGGCTATAAGAATAACCGGATAACTTCGGTCAAGAACAGCAATTTTCTTTCGGAGGCCGAAACCGATTTCATATTTGCCGTAATAGGTGAGGAATTCGGATTCAGGGGAGCTTCGGTCACGATAATATTACTGTTTTTGGTATCTCTTAGCTGTCTGAGCGTGGGGATACGGGCAAAAGATACTGCCGGGGCCGTCATTTGCGCCGGAATGGGTACATTTATCGGTATACAGGGCTTTATGAACATCGCGGTTGCGACTTTTTTGATGCCTAATACCGGTATTCCGCTGCCATTTGTCAGTTATGGTCTTACATCACTTGTTACGCTTTATTTGGGACTTGGGGTAGTTCTGAATGTTAGGCTTCAGGTGAAGCGTCCGGTGAATCCGCTGGATGAATTCACACTAAATTTTAATGGAAAGGGGCCGTATTAGGGGATAATGAACATTGCACTTATCGCTCATGATTCCAAGAAAAAGCTCATGCAGAATTTTTGTGTGGCCTATCGCGGAATCCTGACAAAGCACGATCTATACGCCACAGGAACCACAGGTAGACTTATCGAGGAGGTAACCAACCTCTCAATTCACAAATTTCTTGCAGGACACTTGGGAGGAGAACAGCAGCTCGCAGCTCAGATCGAACAGAATCTTATCGATCTTGTAATTTTCTTAAGAGATCCCGTAAATACCACCGTTCACGAACCCAATGTCGAGAACGTATTCAGGGACTGTGATCTTCACAACATTCCGCTTGCTACCAATCTTGCAAGTGCGGAGCTCCTTATAAAATCCCTCGACAGAGGTGATCTTGAATGGAGAGAAATGTATAAATGATCCGTCTTTTCGGTAAATCCAAATTCAGATTATTATCGCTTTTTACATTAGTTTCGCTTATCTTAACGGGGTGCGGATCCGATTTTGCATCCCCTTATTCTGCGTCGGTTCTTGCCTCGGAAATGGCAGGAAGGGGCTTTACTGCCGAACTTAAGGCCGAGTCTTTTGCCTCCGATCTTTGCGTTATCACGGAAAACATTCCCGTAGAGGGGCTTGAATTATCGACTCAGGTTGAATCATATCTTCTGATCGATATCAATAACAGACAGGCTCTTGCCGCTTACGATGTTAACCGTCAGATCCATCCCGCATCGACCACCAAGCTCATGACAGCGCTTGTTGCCCTCGAGAACTGTTCCATGGATGAAAAGATCGTACTGGGAGAGGAAGTCACCGGGTTTGCTTATGATGAGACCGTCCTTCCCGGTAAAGTCGGGGATACCATGACCATGGATCAGGCTCTTCATTTCATGCTTATGTATTCTGCCAATGACATCGCCAATTCCATTGCAGTACATGTGGGCGGAAGCATCAGTAATTTCTGCAATATGATGAATGAGAAGGCAGCTGAGATCGGTGCCACAAACACTCATTTTTCCAATCCTCACGGACTTGATGCGGACGACCATCTGACCACAGCATACGATCTTTATCTTATCCTCAGCGAATGCATCAAATACGAGAAGTTTGTAGAGATAGTTTCCAGCTCAGAATACTCCACCGTTTACACAAATTCCCAGGGTAAGAACGTAGATAAAACGGTCAGAAGTACCGATCTGTTTATCAGAACGGACAAGGATGTGAGTGCCCCTGCAGGAATTACGGTTATCGGCGGAAAAACCGGTACAACAGGCAAAGCAGGACATTGTCTCATTGTTTTATGCAAGGATTCCGCCGGCAATCCGTATATCTCATGTGTCATGGGAACGGCGGACACCGACACGCTTTATGAGCACCAAAAAATGCTCATGAATCTTATATTAAACGGTTAAAAAGCGATTGAAAAAAAGAGCTTTTTAAACTATAATCTTATTAGTGATCTTCGAGAACCGAAAACGATTTTCCGGGAAGAGTTGATACACTAAAATAACAGCATCGGAGGGCAAATTAGTGGTTTCATTGATAGTTGGTCAGAAGGGCAAAGGTAAGACTAAGGAGCTTTTGGACAGGGTTAATGCCGATGTAAAGAACGTCTCCGGAAATATTGTATATCTTGATAAGGACACTGCTCATATGTATGAGCTGAACAACAAGATCAGACTTATCAATGTAAGCGAATTCGATATTTCCAATTCAGATCAGTTCTATGGCTTCGTTGCAGGTATCATCTCCCAGAATCACGATATTCAGGAAGTTTTCATCGATTCTTATGCTAAGATTTCTCAGCAGGTCGACAAGGATATAACCGAGAACGTTGAAAAACTTGCCGCTCTTTCCGAGAAGTACAAGGTAGATATGGTTCTTTCCGTATCAATTGAAAGAAGCAAGTTCCCCGCAGGTCTTCAGGCTGACGAGAAGATTGCAATCAATTTCCTTTAATTTCTATTTGACTGATAACCCCGGATTTGACTGAATAAGCCTCATCCGGGGTGTATTTATATGAGTAATAATAACGAGAACAATATCAGAAAGTTCACCAGAGAGCATAACTTTGGATTCGGTACGGTCCTTTTTCTCGGGATCTTTATTTACGTTGTAATCGTTTTGTTTATCTATTTTTCTTCCGATCCCATCGTCAGATATGAGGTGGTTGAAGGTTCTCTTTCTTCCCAGAATATCTACAGAGCCATCGCTTTAAGGGATGAGCATGTTATTCAGAGTCCTTATTCCGGATATGTTAATTTCCTCGCAAGAGAAGGTCAGAAAGTAGCAGTGGGAGATATTGTTTATACGGTTGATGAGACCGGTAAGTTAAACGAATATCTTGAATCCCAGTCTCTGCTTGAAAATACTCTTACGGATAAAGAACTTGACGATTTCAAAAATGAACTCGTTGATTTCTCTCATTCATATGATCCGGTTTCCTATACCGAGGTCTATTCATTCAAGTATTCCCTTCAGAATTCCGTTCTTAAACTCGCCAATTCAAACTTCCTCGAATCACTGAGACAGGCTCAGGATGAGGGAGGTCTTTCCGCTGCGGTAAAGTATTGCACAAGTTCCGAAGCGGGTGTCGTATCATATTGGATCGACGGATATGAGAATTTTGATCCTTCCACTATATCCATGGATACTTTTGATGAGCGTAAGTATGAGAAGACCAATATTTCCGCTAACGAGCTTCGCGCTGAGGGTGATGCGGTTTATAAGCTTTCAGAAAGCGAAGATTGGTGCATAATCTTTCCCATAAAAGAAGCCGATGCCGAGAGCTTTGAAAAACAGGGTTATATCCTGACAAGATTCCTCAGAAATCAGTATGAATCCTGGGGAGCCGTATCTATCATCAGAACAGAGAAAGAAGTTTTCTGCAGGCTTGATTTCAATAATTCCATGTCATCTTTCGTAAATGAAAGATTTCTTGATGTAGAGCTCATAATGAACGAAGAAACAGGCCTGAAGGTTCCGAATTCTTCGATCATCGAGAAGGAATTCTATTTGATCAATGAAAATTATGTGATCTATGATACCGTTAATAATATTTATTACGTTATCCTCTCAGGATACGATGATACGGGTCAGCCTATCACCATCAGAAAAGAGATTTCCGTGTACAGCCACGATGAAGAGGCTCACGTTTATTACGTGGATGAAACTTTCCTGACGGCGGGGGATACGTTGCATATGGAAAACTCGCAACAAGTCTTTGTCATCAAAGATAAGGGTACACTTACGGGTGTTTATAATATCAACAAAGGTTATGCGGATTTCAAAGAGATAACCATTCTTTCACAAAACGATGAATATGCGATCGTTAAACCGAACTCAACTTACGGTCTCAGAGTATATGATTACATTGCGCTCAGAGCAGATACGATTTCGGACGATCAGTTTATAAATGAGTAAAAGGTTGTAAAAATGAGCTGTAAAGAAAATTACCTTGAAGTACTTGATAAGGTTAAGAAAGACCTTGAGAAGGCCGGCAGAGACATTTCCGAATGTACGCTTGTTGCGGTGAGTAAGACAAAACCTCTTGAACTTCTCAAAGAAGCATATGATGCAGGTTGCAGGGATTTTGGGGAAAATTATGTACAGGAGCTTGTGGATAAGATTCCCAATATGCCCGAAGACGTAAGATGGCATATGATCGGTCATCTCCAGACAAATAAGGTCAAATATCTTATCGGTAAAACATATCTGATCCACAGCGTTGATACCGTTAAACTGGCCAAAGAGATAGGAAAACAGTCCGAAAAGGCCGGCATTGTCACTGATATACTTCTTGAAGTAAATGTTGCGGAAGAAGAGTCCAAATTTGGATTTACCGCTGATAATATCATGGATGGTGTCAGGGAGATCGCTAAGATTCCCGGAGTATGCATAAAAGGCCTTATGACAAGTGCTCCGATCTGCGAAGATTCCGAGGAAAACAGGGTATATTTTAGAAAACTGAAACAATTATCCATTGACATAAAAAAGCAAAATATTGATAATGTTTATATGGGTTTTCTTTCTATGGGAATGAGTGGTGACTATGAAGTTGCTCTCAGCGAGGGTTCGACTTATGTAAGAGTGGGAACCGCCATTTTCGGAGAAAGAGATTATTCCAAGAAAAATTAAGAGAGGGCTAAGATGGGAAGTACTGTAGATAAGTTTATTAATTTCATGAAACTTGATAATAAAGACGAAGAAGACGACGAAGATTACGGCTTCGGTGATGACGATACCGAACAGCCCGCTAAATATCAGAGCACTGAAGATGATTCTCAGGAAAAACCTAAGAAATCAGTCAAGGGAGTATTTAAAAATCAGGATTCTCGGAGGAAGACTATGAGCGCAGGAATTAATGCCGGTGTCAGCATGAGATTTCCCAAGGAACTCAATGATGCTGCCGAAGTTGTTGATGATCTTAAGTCTATGAACAGTGTAGTCCTTAATCTTCAGGGACTCGATTCTTCACTTGCTCAGAGCATTTATGATTTCCTTTGCGGTGCATGTTATGCGCTCGGATGCCGCATGGAGAAGGTTTCCGATTATGTATATGTCATCACTCCCGAGAGTGTTACTCTTTCCGGAGATCTTTTGTCTGCACAGGGTCCTGAAGGAAACGGAATTTTCTGATTTCAATGAATTGATCATTTCGGACCGTTTAGCTTAAGGCTATCGGTCCGTTATTTTTTGAGGTTTAATATGAAAGAAACTGAAGCTGTAGACATGTCCAGGCTTACGGTCAAAACCGGAAACAAGACGTCCTACGACATTGTCTATAAAACATCTTTTGAGGCACTTACCGCAGAGGTGGGAGAGCTTTATCCCGACAAACCTGCCATTTGTGTAATAACCGACTCCAACGTGGATCCTTTATATTCCGAAGAGGTTATTAAAAAGCTGGAGCCCGTTTCAAAATCGGTTATCAAATATGTCATTCCTGCAGGCGAGGAAAATAAGAATCTCGATGAGATAAGAAAGGTATATGCATACCTTATTGATAACAAAATGGACAGAAAGACTGTCCTTGTAGCCCTCGGCGGCGGTGTTATCGGTGATATGACCGGTTTTATAGCTGCAACCTTTTTAAGGGGCGTTGATTTTATCCAGATACCCACAACTCTTCTGGCGCAGGCCGATTCGTCAATTGGCGGAAAGACCGGAGTGGACTTTGACGGATATAAGAACATGGTCGGCGCTTTTAAGATGCCTTCCCTTGTTTATACCAATCTTTCCACGCTTTCTTCTCTTTCCGGAAAGCAGTTTTGCTCAGGTTTTGCGGAGGTAATGAAATCCGCTCTTCTCAAGGATGAGAAATTCTATACCTGGCTCATCGATAATTCCTATGAGATCAGAGACAGGGATGTGGATGTTCTTGCGGAGATGGTTTACCGCTGCGATGATATTAAGAGATACATTGTAGAGAAAGATCCCTTTGAGAAAAAAGAGAGGGCACTCCTTAATCTCGGACATACTCTCGGCCATGCCATCGAGAAATATTATGATTTTAAATTTCTTCACGGAGAGTGTGTTTCTCTCGGCTGCGTAGCCGCTGCATTCATCTCCTGGAAAAAAGAATTCCTTTCCAAAGAGGAGTTTTATGAGATAAGGGATATGTTCGTTTTGTTCGGACTTCCCATTTCCATGGATCTTGCGGATATTCCCAGGATCATTGAACTTACAAAAAATGATAAGAAGATGGATTCCGGACATGTAAAGTTCATTCTTCTTAAAAAGATTGGCAAAGCATTCATCAATGAAGAAGTAACGGACGAAGAAATGTCTGCGGCTCTTGATGAGCTTAATTTTGCCGAAGGAGACTAATATTGGATTCAGAAAATAAAGAATTGGTCAGTATGCATGAGAGAAAAAAACTGGCAAAGGGTAAGATGATCGCACTTTGTGTAATTCTCGTAATCCTTGCCGTTTTTTTCGATCAGTACAGCAAATACCTTGCGGTTTCACATCTTAAGGATAATTCCGGTATCGTACTTATAGATAAAGTTCTTGAGCTTTATTATATCGTTAATACCGGTTCCAGCTGGGGAATGCTTGCGGGGCAAAAGGCTCTTATTCTTTTTATCTCGGTAGTGATCATCACCCTTTGTATCTTTATGATCATTAAAAGCCCGGAGGATGTTAAGTTCATTCCTTTTAACATATCTCTTTCGATGATAATCGCAGGCGGTATAGGAAACGGCATTGACAGGATCCGTTATTCCTACGTTATAGACTTTATATATTTTAAGGTTATCAATTTCCCGGTCTTTAACGTTGCAGATATATTCGTTACTTGCGGAGCTGTTCTTTTTATCCTTCTTATCCTGTTTAAATACAAAGAGAAGGATCTGTATTTCATGAAGTTTAACCAGAAAAAATTCAGGGAGATGAACTAGTGAGACATTACCTGTTTAATGTTGATGAGGTTAATGAAGGGGAGAGAGTCGACAGACTTCTCCCTTCTTTACTTGAAGGGGTATCCAGATCCTATCTTCAAAAAGTAATTAAAGACGGTGGACTGACCGTTAACGGAAAAAGCGCCAAGCCATCTTTAAAAGTCAAAGAAAACGATGTTCTGGAGCTTGATCTTCCGGAAGCAGAAAGCCCCGATATTCCTGCTGAAAATATTCCGCTTGATATCCTGTATGAAGATACCGATGTGATAATAGTAAACAAGCCGAAGGATATGGTTGTTCATCCCGCTGCCGGACATTATACCGGTACAGTGGTAAATGCTCTTATGTATCATTGCGGGGATTCTTTGAGCGGTATCAACGGCGTGATGCGTCCGGGTATTGTCCACAGGATCGATAAAGATACCACGGGCTCCATTATCGCATGTAAGAACGATCAGGCCCATATGAAGCTTTCAGAACAGTTTAAAGAGCATTCCATTACAAGAGTCTATAAAGGAATATGTCTTGGGGTGATAGGTGATGATGAGGGTGTTATCGATGCACCGATTGGCAGACTGACAAACGATCGTAAAAAAATGGGCATCATACCGGGTGGAAAAAGAGCTGTTACCCATTATAAGGTCATTGAAAGATTTAGTGACTATACCTATCTGGAATTCAGACTGGAAACCGGAAGGACTCATCAGATAAGAGTACATATGGCTCATATCGGACATCCTCTTTTGGGGGATGCGGTATACGGAAATCCTTCATCCAATCTGAATAAAAGATTTAAGCTTGAGGGTCAGACTTTACATGCGGAGGTTCTTGGATTTATACATCCTGCCTCAGGGGAGTATGTGGAGGTAAAAGCGCCTCTTCCGGATTATTTTTCTCATCTGTTGAATGTGCTTAAACAGTAGTATTTGCGTTGTTTTTTAAGGAAAACGGTTTTATAATATAAGTAGTACAAAAGTACTGATCTTAACTTTGAAAATGTATTCGGGAAGGTGGTGCCTATGAAGACCGTAATTACTATCGGAAGACAATTCGGATCCGGGGGAAGAGAGATCGGCGAAAAGCTTTCCAAGGCTTACGGAATTAACTACTATGACAGGGAGCTTTTAACAAGAGCTGCCAAAGAGAGTGGTTTTTGTGAAGAGATTCTCCAGAACCATGATGAACGTCCCACCAATTCATTCCTGTATAATCTCGTTATCGATACATACAGCTTTGGTTACAATTCTTCATCTTTTGTAGATATGCCCATTTCCCAGAAAGTATTTCTGGCTCAGTTCGATACCATCAAAAAGGTGGCAGAGGAGGGTCCCTGCGTTATAGTCGGCAGATGTGCCGATTATGCGCTTGAAGGACGTGACAACGTTATCAATCTTTTCATCTATGCTGATGAGGATTTTAAGATCAAGCGTGTCATGGATATTTATGATCTCGATGAGAGCAAGGCCCGTGACATGATCAATAAAAAAGATAAGCAGAGACAGAGCTATTACAATTATTACACCAACAGGAAGTGGGGTAAGGCAGATACTTATGATCTGTGCATTAACTCCGCTGTTCTCGGTATAGACGGTTCTGTGAAGCTGATAAAACAGTTTGTGGAAGATTTCGAATCCAATTCTTGATCAAATTCATAAGAATTACCGGATGGAGGGATTGATTCCCTCCATCTTTTTATATATAATTGGTTCGAAATTTTAATACGTGGGGGTAACTCAATGGAAAACGAGAATGAAGTTCTTGAAGTGACTAAACAGGAAATCCGCAGTATATCCGATAAGACTCAGTCGATCATATTTACCGTTGCCGGTGCTGTTGCCATGATCCTTGGACCTATTTTGCTATCCGGTCTTTTCGGATGGGTGCTTTGCCTTACCGGTTTTATATTTGTAATTCTCGGAATATGCGGCTTTGTATATGTTTCCGATGATGCAAAAAGGGAGAAAAAGAAGGACTGACAGGCGTATTTTTCATATCTGATAAAAATATATTGACATTTTAGGCACTTCCTATTAATATTATGGAGTATGCCGCTTGAATAGGTTTTAAGTTTGTATGCAATAACGCATACGACGCCGAATCAGCGTTTAAAAGGACCATGACGCATACTTCATGATGGTTCATGAAAAGGAGGTGCCTATTTATGTACGCAATTATCGCAACCGGAGGAAAGCAGTATAAAGTTTCCGAGGGAGATGAGATCAGAGTCGAGAAGCTTGATGCTGCTGAAGGTGATAAAGTTACTTTCGACGTCATTGCTGTTAACGACGGTTCTCTTAAGGCTGGTAAGGATGTAGCTTCTGCAAAGGTTACCGCAACTGTGTTAAAGCAGGATCGTGCCAAGAAGGTCATCGTATATCGCTACAAGAGAAAGTCCGGATATCACAAGAAGAACGGACACAGACAGCCCTTTACGGCTGTTAAGATCGATTCCATCGAAGGCTGATCATGACTACTATCGTGATCGAGAAGTCTCATGAAGGGACCTATAAGGGCTTCACTTGTATGGGACATGCTGGTTTTGCCAAGAAGGGCAAACCCGATATTTTATGTTCAGCTGTTTCTGCACTTTCCATCCATACGATAAACGGATTGGAAAAAGTAGCAGGGCAGGATATCTCGGTAAGTACGGATGAATCCACCGGATTTATGAGATGCATCATCAATGGAGATCCCAATTCGGGAACCGTTACACTTATGGATGCATTTGTTAATTCGGTTAATGATCTTTCCGACGAATACGGAGAGAAATTCCTGCAGGTAAAAATTCAGGAGGTTAACGACAATGCTTAGAATGAATCTTCAGTTCTTTGCTCATAAAAAGGGTGTCGGTTCTACCAAGAACGGCAGAGATTCCGAATCCAAGAGACTTGGCGCAAAGCGTGCAGACGGTCAGTTTGTAACTGCCGGAAACATTCTTTACAGACAGCGCGGAACCAAGATCCACCCCGGTAATAATGTTGGTATCGGCGGAGATGATACTCTTTATGCGCTGGTTGACGGCGTTCTCAGATTCGAGAGAAAGGGTAAGGACAGAACTCAGGCTTCTGTTTATCCCAGAGAAGAGCAGTAATTTTCAAGGACTCTGACCCTACCGGCCAGAGTCCTTTCTTTTAATAACGGTTCAGCGATATGTTTTTCCGTTATTAAAGGAAAAACGTTTTGTTTTTATATATGAGGAAAAATTATGTATTGCGATAAAGCCCGCGTTATACTAAAGAGCGGTAAGGGAGGAGACGGACACGTTTCCTTCAGAAGAGAAAAATACGTAACCAACGGTGGCCCCGACGGCGGAGACGGCGGAAGGGGAGGAGATGTCATACTCAAAGTTGACGAGGGTCTCAATACACTTATCGATTTCCGAAATATTCGTAAATATGCCGCAGGTAACGGCGAAAACGGCGGTAAGAAAAACTGTCGCGGAAAAGACGGTAACGATATTATTCTTAAAGTACCTGTCGGAACTGTTGTAAGAGAAGCTGAGTCCGGAAAAGTTATTATAGATATGTCCGGAGATTGCAGGGAATATACAATTCTAAAGGGTGGAAAGGGCGGACTGGGAAACCAGCATTTTGCCACTTCTACCATGCAGGCTCCCAAGTATGCACAGCCCGGTCAGCCCGCGCTTGAACTTGAGACTATTTTTGAGCTTAAGGTTGTTGCGGATGTGGGACTTGTAGGTTTCCCCAATGCCGGTAAATCATCCCTTCTTGCTGCTTGTACCAATGCCAAACCCAAGATTGCAGGTTATCAGTTTACAACCCTTATGCCCAATCTTGGCGTTGTAGATCTTGGCGGAGACGGATTTGTTATTTCCGATATACCCGGTCTTATAGAAGGCGCTTCTGACGGTCTCGGCCTGGGACATGAATTCCTGAGGCATGTTGAAAGAACCAAGGTACTCATTCATGTGGTTGATGCTGCGGGAACCGAAGGAAGAAATCCTCTTGATGATGTAAAGCAGATAAATCTTGAACTTGAGAAATACGATCCCGAACTTTTAAAGAAACCTCAGATCATCGCTGCTAATAAGTCTGATCTTTTTACATCTTATGAAGATGCGGAGAGCAATGTTCAGGCTCTTAAGGATGAGTTCGAGCCAAAGGGTATCATGGTTTTTACCATCTCTGCAGCATCCGGTGAAGGTATTAAGGAACTGCTGAGAGCTGCACAAGATCTTATCAAGACTCTTCCCGATGAAGTTAAGACTTTTGAGCAGGAATACGATCCCGAGATCAGTCTTAAGAATAACGAAGATCCTTATACGGTTTACTTTGATGATGAGGAAGATGAATATGTCATCGAAGGACCAAGGATTGAGAAAATGCTCGGCTATACCAATCTTGATTCAGAAAAGGGATTTGCTTTCTTCCAGAGATTCCTTAAAGATAACGGAATGCTGGATCAGCTTGAAGCTCTTGGAATTAAAGACGGTGATACCGTAAGACTGTACGGTCATTCATTTGAATATTATAAATAGGTGAATTATGGAATTAACCAGTAAACAAAGAGCATATTTAAAAGGTCTTGCAATGGATATCGATGCCGCTTTCAATCTCGGTAAATCATCCGTAACTCCCGAGACCATAGCCGCACTTGATGAGTTCTTTGCAAAGAATGAGCTTCTTAAGATCTCGGTTCTCAAGAACTGTGAAGATGATGCCAAGTCTCTTGCTGAGATCATTGCCGGCAGAACAAGATCAACTGTTGTTCAGGTCATCGGACGTAAGATCGTTCTTTACAAGCCCAATAAGGACAAGCCTAAGATTGAACTTCCCAAGGCGACTAAGAAATAATGAATAAAGATATCATCGAATACAGAAAATCACTTGAGAAAGATCTGGAACAGAACAGATTTGAGCATTCTCTCGGCGTAGAGTATACCTCTGCCTGTCTTGCCTTTGTACACGGCTGCGATGTGACAAGTGCCAGGATAGCCGGATTGTTACATGATTGTGCCAAGTGCATTCCTCACAGCGAACAGATCAAGATCATGGAAAAAGCAGGTCAGCCGCCCCTTAAGGAAGAGCTTGATAATCAATCGCTTCTTCATGCCAAATGCGGTGCCATCATAGCCTGTGATAAGTATGATATCGATGATCCGGATATACTGAATGCCATAAGGTTCCATACCGTTGGAAGACCCAATATGAGTCTTCTCGAGAAGATAGTTTATATTGCAGATTTTATCGAACCTAACAGAAAACAACTTCAGATAATGGAGCGTGTCAGGAAAGCTGCTTTCATTGATATCGACCAGGCTCTTTTATGGATTATGGAAAGCGTGCGTGAGTACGTTACTTCCAAAGGCTATGAACCTGCACCTTCATCTGTAGCCGCTCATGATTTTTACAGGAATCAGATCAAGGTTAATGAAGATCTTAGAAATGGGAGGATTTAGTTTTTGACAGAGAATATTACCAAAGAGATACGAACCGTAGTTGATGCTCTTGAAGATAAAAAGGGCAGTGATATTTCCGTTCTTGACCTCAGTAAAGTATCCGATGTTACGGATTGTTTTGTTATCTGTTCCGGAACAAACCGCTCCCAGATCCAGGCACTTGCAGACGGAGTAGAAGAGGCTCTTGGCCGTGACGGACATCTTCACAGAGGTATTGAAGGTTACGATACCGCCAATTGGATACTTATTGATTACGGTGAGTTCGTAGTTCATATTTTCGATAAGGATTCCAGAGATATGTATGATCTCGAGAGAATCTGGAGTGATGCAGTCAAAGTAGAGATTTGAGATTAACAGGAACCGATTTAAACGGTTCCTGATATTTTTATGTTATGAAAAAAGGAATTATATTTGATATGGACGGTACCGTTTGGGATTCGTCCGAAAATGTTGCAAGATCATGGACTTTGAAAGTCCATGAGGCCGGTTATACAGATAAAGTAATAACCCGCGAGAATATCAAAAATGTCATGGGAAAGACCATGGATGTCATAGCCGATATTCTTTTTTCTTTTACGGAAAAAGGGCCGGAGCGTGATGAGTTAAGATATTCATGTCAGGAATACGAGATTGAATATTTAAGACAGCATGGCGGACTGCTATACGAAGATATATTTGAAACCTGGAGAAAGCTTAAAGATCTCGGATATCATAACTATATCGTAAGCAATTGTCAGGCCGGATATATTGAGTGTTTTCTGGAGCATTACGGTCTTTCATACGGCAGCGCCGATGATCTGATAGAAGATATTGAATGCTACGGAAATAATCTTCTTCAAAAAGCAGAGAATATAAGACTATTGGCTGACCGAAACGCACTGACCGATGCGTGCTACGTGGGGGATATTCAGGGAGATTATGATGCAACCGTAAAAGCAGGATACAGCTTTATTCATGCTAAATACGGATTCGGCAAGATAAATACCGAAGTTCCCTATATAAGTACATTTTCCGAACTCATCAGTGTTGTTCCCACCGTTATATAATAGTAAAAATGGGACGTATCCTGCCTTCAGATTTTAAGAACAGGGCTTCTTTAGATCTGAAGGTGGGATACGTCCCTTTTGTAACATAATGGATTTGGTTGTTTACGGTGTTGCTTATCTGAATATCCTGATAACTCCGTAAACTTTACCGAGAATCTGACAGTTATCTACGATAATGGGATCCATGGTATCGTTCTCGGGCTGAAGACGGATGTGATCCTTTTCCTTGTAATAAGTCTTAACGGTTGCGGAATCATCAATAAGAGCAACAACCATTTCACCGTTTTCCGCAGTGCTTTGCTGACGGACGATGATCCTGTCACCGCTGAAGATCCCGGCATTTATCATTGAATCTCCCTTGACGTTGAGCATAAAGGTGTTTCCCTTTGTGAGCTCGGATGCGGGAAGAGGGAAGTATTCGATGATATTGTCATTTGCAAGAAGAGGCTGACCGGCTGCCACATTTCCGTATACCGGAACGCTGGTCATCTCGGTTCTCACCATCTGGAAGGAATCGTCGCAGATTTCGATGGCTCTGGGCTTGGAAGGGTCTCTTTTGATATAACCCTTGCGCTCGAGTGCCTCGAGGTGTGAAAAAACGGAAGAGGTGGACTTGAGCGAAACCTTCTCACCGATCTCTCTGACGGTAGGGGGATAGCCCTTTGCAAGTATATTTTCTTTAAGATATTCCAGTATCTGTTCCTGTTTGGGGGTTAACTGGCTGAAATCGCGCATGTGCACTCCTTTCAAACATCTGTTTGTATTTAATATAGCACATTTGTTCTGAAAAGCAAACATATTTTCGAATAAAAAAGACCCGGAATTCAATCCGGGTCTTTAATGTATCTGTTATGAAAATCAGCAGAATGTTACGAGCTGCCATGAATCTGCGGGAACGAGACCGATGTAAGTCTTTCCGGGATTTACGGTAAGAACGGATCCGTCGGTATTGAAATAAACTGTATGTCCGACAGCGTCCTTAGCCCAGGTAATGGCAACTGCCTTACCGCCGGTGAGATAGTAGCCTACACCTGTTCCGATGACACCGTAGATCATGTATCCGTTTCCGTCATACTCCTGAATGGGAGCACACTGGATAATAACGTTCTTGAAGGTTACCTGTGCGAAGTCATCGCCATCCTTTACGGGAGCTCCGGTCTCATACCAGTCATAGGTAGCGGTTACCGCATTGTACTTAAGGATGGTTGAGTTGTGAGGGAAAGGAAGGCTGCAGGTTCCGGCGGGAACACCGGCAGGAAGTGTATTAACACCGAAGTTGAATCTGTTCTGAGCACATGCAACATTCTGATAGTAAGGTGAAATGCCTGCACCGGCCATTCTTCTGGAAGCTTCGCCTGCAAGGCAATACTCGGTATACCAGCTGGGTTTTCCGTTGGGAATTCTGCTGAATCCGCCTGAAATTCTGGGAAGTCCGTAAAGAGCGATAAAAGGATTTATATATACGGGACCGCCGTCGTGTACAAGAACGGCATCGTATTCATTGGCCAAAATAATGTTTGTAGGACGTGCGGAACGAATATTACCGATACGTGGAATCTTCGCATAATCCTTGTAAAGGGCCATGAGTCTGGTAACTCTGTTGTTTTTGGTGGAGTTGATCATCTCATAGACAATGTCTGCCTCGGAGAGTCCGTAATGAGGGGATGCAATCTTGTCATTATCGATCATGACAGCGATGGGACGCTGAAGCTCCGGAGCAGTGGTGGGAAGTCCGGTAAGTTCGTTGATGCCGGCAACAGCCTGTGCGGGAATAACCGGTGTAAGTAAAAGTGCACCTGCGGTCATTGCGGCAAGAACAGCGGATGTGACCTTCTTAATAAGTTTTTTTCCGAATAACATAATATCCTCCTGAATATGTTTATTCCGAACAATTACGGTTTGAACATAAGTTGATTATATAGCAAGAATCGGCAATATTCTATATGAAAAAATGCAATTTGAAAAAAGTGTTGACATGCGAAAATATGTTCGATATAATCCAAACAGAACAAATGTTCAGAACATATATTCGGAGGAGATCATGAGAACACTGATTAGCTTAAACAGAAGACAGGCACTTATCGGCGCGATAGTTCTTGCAGCTGTTATGATATTGTTTATCGGCGCATTTGCCATCAGAACAAAAGCCGGATCACCCGCCGAGTATGATGGTAACGTTTATTATAAATATACTACCATGTACAGAGTCTGCGACGGCGATACACTTACTTCAATCGCTGAGCGGTATATGGATGAAATCCACTATTCATCGGTATCGGAGTATGTTTCCGAAGTGCGTAAGATGAATCAGATGTATTACTCGGATGAGATTAAAGCAGGTGAACTTATCAGTATTTGCTATTATTCAACAGAGTATAAATAATACATATAAATCACAAAGAGTTATATAAATATAACATTTTGCAATAATAATTTCTCTTTTTGGATTGAAAATACCACATAAATAATCGGATCCTCTGTATAGAAGATCCGATTTTGTTATTTCAATCATCTTTTGGCTTCTTTTTGTTCTTTTCCGGAGCCTTTTCACGAAGCGTTACAGCATTTGCGGCATGTTTTCTGCTTTCCTCGAACTGGGCTGCATAATGTTTTCTGGTGGTATTAACATCTTTATGTCCAAGAACATCAGCTACAAGATAGATATCACCGGTTTCTCGGTAAAGAGCGGTACCGTATGTGCTTCTCAATTTATGAGGAGTGATCTTCTTGAGAGTAGTAAGCCTGGAAGAGTACTTCTTAACAAGCTTCTCCACGGCTCTTACACTTATTCTCTTATTCTGGAGAGAAAGGAAGAGTGCATTCTCAGATCCTCTTTCTGCATTGATACGTTCTCGTTCTTCCAGATAATCATGAAGAGCTGCCTCAACTTCGTCACCGAAATATACAATGGCTTCGTTTCCGCCTTTTCGGGTAACCTTAATTCCGCCGTTTTTAAAATCAACATCATTTAAGTTAATACCGACGCATTCGGATACACGGATTCCGGTTCCCAGCAAAAGAGTAAGAATGGCTATATCCCTCGTCTTGGTCCGGGAGTGGTAGATCAGTTCTTTGTCGGTGAGATTCTCTCCGGTTTCAACCATATCCAGCAGTCTTGCAACCTCATCGGTATCAAGTCTTATGATTTCTTTTTCATGGATCTTGGGAGGGATGACGAGTTCTGCCGTGTTCTTGGAAACACGTTCAGTTTCGAAAAAGTATTTATACATACTCCTTAAAGCTGAGAGTTTTCTTGCTTTGCCTCTTTCCCCGTTTATAACGGTTCTTCCGTCTTTTTCATAAAGGGATATGTTTTCAAGATATTCTTCGATATCGCTTCTTGTGATGCTTTCGAGTATCGAAATATTAAAATCCGGAATTTCTTTATTTTTCAGAGAAGGATTGTTTTCTTTGAGGAACTCAAAAAACATCCTTATGTCATAGGCATAAGCAAGACGCGTTCTGGCTGAAGTGTTTGATTCAACCGATCTGAAATATTCTTTGAGCCAGGAGGGGAGAGTATCAAGAACGAGACGCATTTTGCGGATATTGTCCCTTACCTGAGCCTCATGATAATTTTCGTTATTAAGTACTGCCATAGTTAGATTTTATCACAATTCTTTAAGTCAAAGTGATGAAATTTGATGCCCCAAATGTTATAATTACTTAGTTCTAAAGGGGTGATGACATGACCAATTTCAAAGACGACAGAGAAGAAAAAGATATAATCACAGTCAATTCCGAAGGCAGGATCCGTAACAAAAATAAGAATCCTAAATTCGACAACCATTATTTCAAATGGGGACTGACATTCTTTGTTACTTTCTTATGTTGCATTCTGTCTATCTACATTGTTTTTTATTATGACGAATTCAAGGCAAGCATAAAACATATCAATAAGATCCTGTCGCCCGTTTATGTAGGATTTATTATTGCATATCTTTACAGCCCTTTGTTGAACTTACTCGAAACAAAGGTAATGTATCCGATATATAAGAAAATCAAGTTTATAAAAGATGATAACAAGATGCCCCTGGCAAGAGGCACTTCCATTATCATAATCATCATCTTATCGATGTTATTGGTATATGCGATCATTCAGATAGCCATCAAACAGGTTATTCCTTCACTGAAGAACATAGTCTCCAATATCGATATATATCTGAATAATATAACTGTCTGGTTTGGTGAATTTCTTGAAGATAATCCTTCTGTTAAAGCCTTTGTGGTGGATGATCTTAATAACTTTTCGGATGATATCTCAAGCTGGGTAAATGAGCTTTTTAAAACACTTACCGGCAATGTTTTCAAGTTCCTGTCTCAAAGTTTTCTGACGTTTATAAAAAAGCTTTGGAACTTCATAATCGGATTTATCATATCCATTTATGTGCTCTGGAGTAAGGAACATCATGTGGGAAGAAGCAAGAAAGTGATCTATTCGATTTTTCCCAGAGAGACTGCAAATGCTCTTGTTGAGGCCTTCAGATACACTCACAGAACCTTCATCGGATTTTTCTTCGGAAAGATAATTGATTCGATACTCGTGGGACTGATCTGTTTTATGGGATGTACTCTGATGCAGATCCCTTATGCGATCCTTATAAGCATTATCGTAGGTGTGACCAATATCATCCCTTTCTTCGGACCGTATTTCGGAGCAATCCCTTCCACGATTCTTATATTTGCTTTTGATCCTCTGCACCCGGGAAAAGCTCTTGCTTTTGTTTTATTTATCATTGCATTGCAGCAGTTCGACGGAAATGTTCTTGGGCCCAGGATCCTTTCAACATCAACCGGACTTACCGGATTCTGGATCATCTTTTCCATCACATTGTTCGGAGGCCTGTTCGGCGTATTCGGCATGGTGATCGGTGTTCCTGTTTTTGCCGTCATTTATGCAGGTCTTAAGCAGTTTGGCAGAAACAGACTTAAGAAAAAGGGTTATCCCTACAGAACAACCGATTACATCGAAGTGGGCAGCATTAATGAAGACGGCTCCGTAAATCCCATTCCCCCCATTGAAAAGAGACCGGAAAAGAAAGCGTTTATTTCAACGGTTATAGATAATTTTAAAAGTATTAAAAACGGTAAAGAAAAAAAGAAAAAATGAAATTTGTAATCCAAAGAGTTTTAAATGCATCGGTATCGGTCATTGAAACTTCTCAGACAGATAAACAAAGTGAAAGAATATCAGGATTCATCGGTAAAGGATTCCTGGTTCTTTGTGGTATCACTAAAAATGATACATTAGAAACCGCGGATAAGATGATCAAGAAACTTCTCGGTCTCAGGATATTTGAAGACGAAAACGGAAAGACCAATCTTGATCTTAAGGCTGTCGGCGGTGAACTTCTGATCGTTTCTCAGTTTACTCTTTGTGCAGATTGCAGTCACGGAAACAGACCTGCATTTATAAATGCTGCAAGACCCGAGCAGGCAATTCCAATATATGAACATATAGTAGAAGAGTGCCGAAAAGCAGGATTCATGACCGAGACAGGAGAGTTCGGTGCCGATATGAGAGTGGACCTTACCAATGACGGTCCCTTTACCATCGTTCTTGATTCAGATGACCTTAAGACTAATTCCGTAGATTCAGGTTCCCAAATACTTGATAATCTGTCCAAAGAAACTGCTGCAGATGTTTTAAAAACCTGTTTCAAATTACGCGGTGCCGAGGATTTCGGTGAAGCCATTAACGAAGTTATTATCGATATCAGAAGGATATGCGAAGCAAAGAATGTTTGTCTTCTTTTGGTGGACAAAGCAAATCGGAAATGCTCAATGCTTGCACGTTCCAATTCGGATGATGCGGTTGAGGATCCCATCGATTGGCGCAGTGAAGAACAATTCAGACTTGTTGAAACCTGGAACAAGATCGTTCACGATGATAAAAGTCTGATAATAAAAGATATAGCAGATCTTCAAAAGATCAATTCCAAGAATCCTGCCTGGTATAAATCACTTATAAAAGCTCATATTTACAATATAGTGCTTTGCCCTCTAAGTTTTGAAGGTGAACTGATCGGATATATATGGGCATCGAATTTTGAAACGGCAAGTACTGTACGTATAAAGGAAACACTTGAGCTGACAACATTTTTCCTTTCGTCCGAAATATCAAGATTCAGATTGCTTAACAGATTGCATATGCTCAGCACCGTAGATCTCCTTACCGGTGTATTTAATCGTAATGCAATGAACGACAGAGTTGATTCGCTTATCAAAGACAAAGATAAGACACTTCATCCTCTTGGCGTTGTTTTCGCGGATCTTAACGGACTCAAGAGAGTAAATGATACCAAGGGGCATGAAGCAGGAGACCTTCTTCTCAAAAATGCGGCCCTTATTCTTCAGGGCGTCTTTGTCGGATATGAGATATTCAGAGCGGGAGGAGATGAATTTTTTATTCTCCTCAAAGATGTATCCGAAGAGGAAGTACTGAATAAAGTATCCGAACTTAGAGATGTATTATTATCAAATGAAAGCGTGAGCTTTGCAATCGGTCACAGTTATGTCGAAAGTACAAAAGAAGTTCTGAGAGCTTTCCACGAAGCTGATGAATCGATGTATGCTGATAAGAGAAAATTCTACATGGAGCACAAAGAGTTAGATCAAAGACGCAGATAGTCTTGTTAACTTATTAACAATATGAGAGTGTACGATAATATAGTTTTGATAGGAATGCCGGGAGTCGGCAAAAGCACAGCCGGAGTTATTGCTGCCAAGACTCTCGGCCTTAAATTTGAAGACACGGATCTGATAATTCAATCAAGGGAAAAAAGACTTCTTAAACAGATAATTGCCGATGATGGCGTCGAAGGATTCCTTAAGATTGAAGAAAATGTCCTTAAAAGTCTGGATCAGAAGGGATTTTTGATAGCCACAGGCGGCAGCGCCGTATACGGTTTCGAAGGTATGGAACATTTACGTGAGAATTCACTGATAATATACCTTCATATAGGTCTTGAGGAACTTACTCACAGACTTGGTAATCTGCAAAACCGCGGCGTCGTTTTAAAGCCCGGACAAACCCTTGCGGATATTTATGACGAACGTTTAACGCTTTACAGACGATTTGCAGATATCGAAATTGACGAAACCGGACTTGATCTTGAAGCAACCGTTTCAAAAATATGCAGTGGGGCACCTATATACAACTATTCGCAAAATGCGGATTTAACGAATAGTTAATACCGCAGGATCATTAAGAAAGGAATCAGAGTATTTGCATACATGTCCGATTTTTTTAAACAACTATTGATTTATCATATTATTTTATATGGAATTATTATTGTTCTCTTGATAATTATATTTGTATATAGACAGAGAATAAAGGCAAAACATCCGCCATATTATAATATTAATATTGTGGAGGGCAAAAAAATTGCTAGTGTATATATTTGGCAAAACGGAACAAGAAATACAAAAGGTCATTATTCATGCTATAAGTTTGAACAGATAAATGATGAATGGGCTTTGATAGATATCAAAAATCATACACTTACCGTAATTTTTTTCCTTGTGTTTATATTTATTCCTTCATCAATCATTATCATTATTAAAGGCGAAAAAATTGTTCCATCAATCATTGCGATGGCTATTTTTACTTTAATCGTTATTTTATGTACCATATTGGAGGAATATTTAGATAAGAAAAGAGCTCACAAAAAATTTCTAAAAATGTTAGATGATCCTAGTAATTATATGCACTATTGATTTATAAGTAAGAAATACAGAGGTTTAATAAAATGAAATTTGCAGACAGACTTGATAATTTTGGTGCAGAGATTTTTGCGGCTTTGAACGAAAAGAAAATCGCATGTGAAGCCAAAGGTCAGAAAATTTATAATTTCTCCGTAGGTACACCTGATTTTCCTGTTCCGGATCATATTAAAAATGCTCTTATCGAAGCTGCTCAGGATCCCGTTAATTGGAAGTATTCATTAAGGGATATGCCCGAGATGCTCGAAGCTGTTTGTGCATACTTTAAAAAGCGTTATGATGTAGACGGAATCACTCCGGATATGGTCATGAGCTGCTACGGAACCCAGGAAGGATGCGGACATCTTGCACTGGCACTTCTTAACAAGGGAGACACGATACTTCTTCCGGATCCCTGTTATCCCGTATTTCAGGCAGGAACATTCCTTGCTGAAGCAACTCCTTACTACTACCCTCTTGTAGCTGAAAATAACTTCCTTCCCGATGTTAATTCCATTCCTGAGGATGTTGCAAAGAAAGCCAAGGTAATGATCGTATCACTTCCGGCAAATCCTGTAGGAAGTGTTGCACGCGAAGGAATCTATGACGAGATCATAGCATGGGCCAAGAAATACGATGTTGTGATCGTACATGACAATGCATACAGCGATATTATTTATGACGAAAATGTAGGAAATTCATTCCTTAAATACGACGGAGCTCTTGATGTAGGAGTTGAGTTCTTCTCATTATCCAAGTCCTATGACGTTACCGGAGCAAGAATAAGCTTCCTTGTAGGCCGTAAAGACATCGTTGCAGCCGTTAAGAAGCTCAGAAGCCAGATAGATTTCGGTATGTTCATTCCTATTCAGAAAGCTGCTATTGCCGCTCTTACGGGACCTATGGACTCGGTTAAGGAGCAAAATAAAGAGTATCAGAGAAGGCGTGATGCATTATGCGGTGGTGCAAGGAAGATCGGTTGGAATATTCCCGATGCAAAAGGTTCTATGTTCGTATGGGCACCTGTTCCCGAAGGTCACGGATCATCTATGGAATTTTGCATGGAACTTCTGGAGAAAACCGGGGTTTTATGCACGCCCGGTTCATCATTCGGTCCTTCAGGTGAGGGATATGTAAGAATGGCCTTAGTAGCCACTGTTCCCGTTATAGAGGAAGCTCTTAAAGCTGTAGCTGACAGCGGAATCCTTAAATAACGGAAGAGTAATGAATTATCAAAAAAAGATACATCTTCAAATTTGAAGATGTATCCTTTTATTATCTGCCTCCTCTTCTGTCCTGTCCTGATCTTATATAGAAATTACGCTTATCTTCATACATTCTCTGATCTGCCGTCTTTGCCAGATCGGTTATGGACATCTCGGGGAATTCATAATGCGGAGCATATCCTTTTGACATGGAAAGCGACAGATTCAGTTCTCCTTTCCATTTGCCTACGGATCTGTCCAGAGTTTCCTTGCATTTCTCCAGATTCTTTTCGTCACAGCATATAATGGCTACGAATTCATCACCGCCGGTTCTGAAAATATTACCGTAATCTTTAAAACAATTTCTAAGACATGTTGCGGCACCTTTGATCAGTTCATCTCCGGCCTCATGCCCCAGATTATCATTGGCTTTTTTGAGTCCGTTTATATCTACCGCAACATAGACTAGCTTGCTGCACATTTTAGCATCGTTAGCTATATCTTTTAATTTCTCTTCATATGCTCTGCGGTTGAAACAACCGGTAAGTTTATCTATATTGGATATCTTCCATAGTTCATCATTGGCTTCACGGATCTTTATGACCATGTTTGCAAAAAGAGCAACCAAAGATGAAATACATAAGAAAACGATAACTACTACAATAAAGTTTTTATATGAATACCATCCCTCACTTGGACAGATGGATAACTCCCAAATAAGATTATCTACATTGAATCTGTATATAATTTCATCATTGAGAGGTGTAGAACATTCGGTAATAACGTGCTTGGTATTATGAGAATCGATATAACACAGTCTGTAATTAATTCCCATTTCATTGAACGCATTAAATTTTAAAGCTTCGATAAAATTGTCGGAATTAATACTAACCTTTACTATACCCCAAAACCAGGAATTACCACCGCTTCTGATATAAAGCGGTGTTGTGGATGTCATACCTATCCCGTTTGCAGCCAGATCATAATAATGATTCAATATAGTAATGCCATTGTTATATGCTTCTTTGGACTGAACATTTCCGGGTTTTGTAACATCCAGAAGATCAAATCCTATCAGATCTTCATTACCCTCATAAGGATATACATCGGATATTATTCCATCGGGAGCAATTGCTATATATTCAAGCCTGATACCAGTCTGTAATAAAACATCATCATATATATCATCAGACATTGAATCAAAGAATTCGGTTCCGCCGTTATGATCCTGGATCAGTGCATTCATTACACCGGTTCTTAGAATTACGTTATTAACAGTGGTGATTATATGGTCGGCTTTATCTTTGGCAATGTAATTATAGATGTTTTTGGAATTTCGAATCTCGCCTTGGACATACAAAGAATAAGCTCCCATGAGCAAGGCAAAAGTAATGAAATATATTATACTTAATGATAATATCTTTTTTCTCACTGATGTATCTGACCCCTCGTACAGATGCTACAGGTTACTTTAATTGTTCGTATAAAGGCGGAAATTCTTTTTTGCGTGTTATCTCAACCAGTCCGAGTTGAGTTATGTCGATAACCATAACGGTTACTGTATCGGATTCGAATCCTGTTCTTAATATTTCAAGCAGTTCTTCACGATCACTTTCTGTACTGAGATTTATAAAATCAATTATTACAATACCGGATATATTACGAAGCCTTAGCTGTCTGCATATCTCCTCAGCGGCTTCCCTGTTAACACTCATATAAGCGGATTCTTTATCAGTGCCTTTAGCAGGTGTATATTTACCGCTGTTAACGTCTATCACAGTCATGGCTTCGGTTTTATCGAAGATAAGAAAGCCACCGCATTTAAGCCAGACATTACGGTCTAAAGCTTCATCAAGAGCCGTTCTAAGACTATACAGTTTGTCCAGGCCAAACGGATCTTCATAAAATCTGACATTTGAAAAATTTTTAAGTAAAACATCAAAAATATCTTTCCGATCGGTAACTATTTCCTGATATTCATTTTGCCTGAATACTTTATTTATCCTATCCGTATAAGAATTTTCCGATTTATACAGATATGAATATTTCGAAAGGTGTGAAGCCTTGTTTTTTAATTCGTCCGAATTTTCATATTTGGAATAATCGATCTTTGCGGTAAATGATGCTCTTTTACCTTTTTGTGCCTGAGATGTCAGCCTTACCGGGATAAGATCTCCCTGTTTGACATTCATACCTTTTGGGAGTTTGTTTACGGGTAAATATCCGTCGAAACCCTGCGCATATTCTATAAAACAGGCACCCAGATCGGATTTAACGTCTTTAACATATGCAATAACTATATCATCGGATGTTAATTCCGGCTCAGAGTTTTCGGACGATACCTTACCAAGCACGGTTATACACTTTATTTTTCCCGATATAGTAAGGAAGCCTATTATGTTTTTATCCAGTGATGTTATTATCAGTTTTCCGGATTCCGAAGTGCGAAGCATTTCAAGATCACGGGCTGTTCCTTTATCTGTTGATTGCAAAACGGATCTGCTCATAAAACTTAAATTCCAACCTCATCAAGTGATAACAGACCGCCGTCTTCTTTTTGAGTATACATATCAAGTCTGGTTATTTTAAGTGCATTTGCGGGAAGATTGATATTACCCAATCCCATCAAAAACTCCATTACAAACAAAGGTTTAATGGAATCGGCACTTGACGAATTAATGGTCATATATATAAGAGGAACATCACTCGAATCACCAATTTTCAATTCGTAAATGAATTCTTTTAAGTCTATATCTCTTGATGTTTTTTTCGTTTCTTTATGATAGATACAATGATCCATTTCGTTCATTTTATCTATTAATTCACGGATTTTATTTACATCGGGACATGCATCTTTTTTATCATCAAAAAAAGTAATTTCATATGCCGATGCATACACGGAAGCCATTGCATTTCCGGCAGTATCCGGTAATACTTTGACAGATCTTATCCTTATCTCGGGAACACTGGCTTCATTAAGCGCATTTTTTATGGCTTCACAATCAGGATTTTCATCCTCTATACCCAGATCCATATATTCGCCTTCGCTTTCGAGTCCCACACCGAGAGGCGCTGCAAAGGTCATGATCTGATGAGGCGAATAGCCGGCAGAATATGAAACGTTAACTTTGGCTCTTCTGATGCACTTCTGGAAATATCTCATAACATCCAAGTGTCCTATATAACGGACTGCACCATGTTTGGTAAATCTTACACGAATCTTTTTCATTACTTTACTTCCACAACATTTGTTTGATGGTATGGCCCTCAATAAGTTTGGTGCCTACCAATACGTCACTGAAATCCGTAATCTCTTCGGGACTGTCGATCAACTTGATAAGTTTTTCGGCAGCAATCCTTCCCATGCCTTCCATATCCTGTTTGACGGTAGTTATCTGAGGATCGTATCTTGAAGGTATATCGATTCCGTCATATGCAGCAACAGAGATATCATCCGGAATCACAAGTCCATATGCTTTGATGATATTAATTCCGCCTATGGCAGCATAATCATCCGGGAAAATAATACATGTAGGCGGATCCGGTAATCTCAGAAGTGCTTCCGTTTCATAAGCAGTCTTATTAATACTTCTGAACCAGGACTGTCTGATATATTCATCCGGAACACTTATTCCGAGTTTATCACATGCATCTATGAAATTACGGAGCCTGACCTCAGTAACACTATTCATATTACCATGAATGTAAGCTATTTTGGTATGACCCATTCCGGAAATATGATAAACAAGATCTTTTATGCCCTGGGCATTATCCGATAAAACAGATATTACTCCATCCATGGGTTCATCAATGGTAACGACCGGTATATCGCTGCTTACGAGTTCCAAAACTTCCGGATCCTTGATATTTGTACAGATTATACCGATACCTTCGATATTTCTTTCCTGAACTCTCTGAAGATATGTTTTTCTGTTAGGGGCATCCTTATGAGTATTTATAAAAGTTATCTCATACCCTTTACTTTCTGCTTCTTTTTTGAATCCGTTCAAAACCGCGGCAAAAAAGTCATGGGTAAGTCCGTTGCTGGCCTCATCCTCAAAAAGTATTCCCAGGGAATATGATCTTTCTGACATGTGATCCTCCTAGATTAATTCTTTCCATTCCGCAATGGTTTTATCGCATGCGTCTATGTCGATATTTGAAACTTCTTCTCTAAGTCTTTCGAAAAGCTTACTTTGATCCTGATCATATTTAAATTTCTCAAGACCGGAGATAACCTCTTCCATCATATCGATATCAAGATTATCGAGAGCGATGGACATCATATCGAACAGCTCTGATAATATTTTGGCTGAAGGCTTAGATTTTTTCTCGAATTTAGTTTTATCTTTTTTATCATCAAACAGATTGCCGATCACCGGCTCATAACCGAGGTATTTATGAAGCATCGGCTCAGTATATTTCTTGATAAACTCGATATTTCTGTCATTGCCGGCCTTTTCAAGCTCTGCAGCCATATCTGCAAGTTCAAGAGCTCCTGCCTGTCTCGATAAGGATTTAAGTGCATGAACTTCAACGGTGTAGTTCGGCCAATCCTCCTGATCCAGATACTGTCTTATAAGAGCGGATTTGCCGGGAATCGCCTTATGATATTCCCTGAGAAGGTTATAGTACATCTTCTCACTGCCCAGAAGCCTTATTGCCGCTTCGGCATCGAGATCCGCCAAATTGTAAAGATCCTCATATTTACCATCGTCATTATTGTCTTCGACTATTTCCGAGATCACAATATCCTTATTGATCTTTTCTACGGGAAGCCATTTGCGTATGGTATTAACGAGATTGATCACCTCAATAGGTTTAGCAATAAAATCATTCATGCCCTCCGAAAGGAACATATCCTTGCTTCCTTCCATGGCATTTGCGGTAAGTGCAATGATCGGAACTTCATCATATTCCTTATGAAGTCTTCTGATGATCCTGGTGGTCTCTATGCCGTCTATTTCGGGCATCATGTGATCCATCATTATAAGGTCAAACTTATTCTTACTTATAAGATCTATGGCCTCTTTTCCGCCTGTAGCCCTTGTGATCTGCATCTTTAAGGGTTCCAGCAGACCTTCTGCGATATTTAAATTGATCTCGTTATCATCAACTATAAGAACCTTGGCATCGGGAGCAGTGTAATCAAATTCGGCGGCCCTGTCATTTCTGGATATCTTAAGCTCCTCGTTATTTAAAGCCATGGCTATGGAAAGCGATGATACCGGCTTTTTAATTATCCTGAAATTGGCCTTCTTGGTAGAATACTCGGATGTGATATCGGTTATTTCAACGAAATTAACGTCAGGATTTCTGTTGACGATCTTCTCAAGTGATGGTACAAACATTTCTTCATCGAAGAAAACAAAGAGCTTCTTGTTCTTCAGAACATCCTTGTAATTGGTGAGCATTTCACTAAAAGAATCCACATTTATAAGAGCGGAATAAAACACTCCCAGATTTCCAGCATCCCTGTAAAACTGTCTTGCGATGTATCTGTTTGAAAACAGACCGCTTACCATGAAACTGTCTGCATCACGTACAAATATAACCGGAGAATGATCAACTACTTTTTGAGGAATGGTGATAGTAAATTTTGTTCCCTTTTCGTATACGGATTCAACGGAAATCGTTCCGTTCATGAGTTCCACAAGTCGTTTAGTGATAGCAAGGCCGAGACCGGTTCCCTCAACATTTCTGTTTCTCTTGGAATCAACCTGGGAGAAGGACTCGAATATCTTCTCAAGATCTGCCTTTTTGATACCTATACCTGTATCGGAAACGGAAATCCTCATATTGATGGTATCTTCGGAGATATCCTCATAATCAAGGCTGATCTTAACACGTCCCTTATTGGTAAACTTAATGGCATTGTTGGACAGATTAATAAGAATCTGTTTGATCCTCTGACTGTCACCGATGAGCTTACACGGGAACTTAGGATTAATGTTTAGCAAAAGTTCAAGTTTCTTGGATCCGATCCTGGTTGTGATGATATTAGATGTATCGTTAAATATGGATAAAGGAGCGTACTCATCTTCCACTATATCCATCTTGCCCGAATCGATCTTAGAGAAATCCAGAATATCATTGATGATATTAAGGAGCGACATACCGCTTGTTTTGATCTGAGTAATATATTCCCTTGCTGCGGGAGGAAGATCTTCCCTGAGTGACATTTCTGCCATTCCAAGAACGGCATTCATTGGAGTCCTGATCTCATGGCTCATATTTGCCAGGAAATCGGACCTCATATCCGCATTCTTTTTGATGGTTTCAGCCGAATGCTGGATCTCTTCCGCGGAAATATATGATTTGATCTCCGCCTCAATAGCTTTGAGTCTTCCGTTTGCCAGTTTACTGATGATATCGATATTGGCAGAAAGATATTTGGAAGCAAGATCGATGTGATCCTTGGTGAAAAACTGTACTTCATGTACATTTTCATTTTCCGGAGTTCTGACTGCTCCGGTACCTGCCATACATCCGAGTACTTCATCATCGCATAAGATCGGAACCGCAAATATACTTATACCGCCATGATAATCGTAGAATATAAAATTGCCGCTCTTCATAGTGTTTATGCAGAGCGTAGATACATATTCACGAACCGCGTCATCATCAACGGTTCCGGCAGATGCAACAGAAATATACTGATAGAAGTAAGAGCTGTCCGTTACCGGAGCACCTTCAGCATCCATCACATAATTTGACAAACCCGAATACAGATAGAAATTGGCACATATGCTTTCGAGCATGTCCAGAGATATCAGATCCGTAAGTGTCGTATTTGCCATATATTCAACCTATAAATTTCTCAATCGTTCCGATAAGTTTATCCTTGTCTATCGGTTTTAACAGATAACCCTGCGGTTTAAGAGACAATGCAGCGGTAATTTTATCTTTATCAGATACACCGGTCAAAAATACTATAGGTATATTTTCAAGTTCTTCTTTTTTCCTGAGATTTATGAGTACATCAGGGCCGTCTTCTCCCGGCATTTCATAGTCCAGAAGAATGATATCCGTTTTTTTGGATTCAAGGAATTTATAAGCAATCTTTCCGCTTATTGCCGTGGCGACATCATAGTTTTCATGAAGATGTTCTTTAACAACCTTCAGCATTATGGGGTCGTCATCAATAACAAGGACATGCTTACGTCTGTTCTGTTCCTTGATCTTATCCAGCTCCGCCTGAAGCTTTTCTTCATCGATTGCTTTCTTTTTCTTTTCATCCATATAATCATTGATACGATTTCGTATGTCGGTTATTGAAATGGGTTTTTCAAAGGATTCCTCAGCCATATATACAACACTGCTCCTGAAAAATTCACAATCTTCACGGGATCCGGCTATAAATACAAAAATACTCTCTCTTGTAAAGATTCTTTTCAGTTCATTCATAACGTTGAGATCATCTTTAGTCTCTCCGTTTAAACACAGTATAAATACATCGGGGTGAAATAAAGAAACATGCTTGACGATATCGTCATATCTGAAAGAAGTGGAAAGAAGATCATAATCATCCGATAGATGATGAAAGAAATCATCGATGATGATATTTTGCTTGCCGCAGATCAGAATCTTGTACTTATCCATTTTGAAACCCCCGATTTAAAACAGATGCAAAAGATAACGACACCTATATTTTATCGGAAAATGGAAAAAAAATACAGTTTTTCGGGGGTTAATTACCATTCTTGACAACACCGGGGCAAATACCCGCACCAAAAGAAGCGGCACCGCATCCGCTGCACTTATGACGGCAGTTGTAAGTTATCTCACCGCGGGCTGCTTTCTTATACTCTTTGAGCAGGAATGCTTTGCTTACACCGATGTCAATGAAGTCCCAGGGGAAGAGTTCTTCATCTCCTCTTTCCCTGAAAGCATAGAAATCAAGAGACAGACCGCACTCATTAATAGCTTCGATCCATCTGTCATGTTTATAATAATCGGACCAGGCATCATATATGCCGCCCTTTTCATATACTTTCCTGATCACTGCAGAAACTTTTCTGTCACCGCGCGCCAAAAGAGCCTCTATAACACTGGTATCTGCGTCATGCCAGTTATAGTGGATACGCTTCTGATTAAGCTGGTTTGCTATCCCGCCGCGGCATACATAAGCTTTTCTGATAAATTCATCCTGTGTACACTGAGGAGCCCATTGAAAAGCGGTAAAGGGCTTGGGAACGAAAAATGAGGTACTTACAGTGATGGAAATCGGTCCGTTGGTTCTTTTATCCTTGGGCACCAACTCAAAAAACTCGGCGGCAACCTTATTTGCAAGGTCCCCGATCCCTTCTATATCTTCGTCTGTTTCAAATGGATGACCCAGCATAAAATAAAACTTAAATTTGGTCCATCCGCCCTTGATTGCCTGGCCCGCACCGGATAATATATCTTCTTCGGTCAGACCCTTGTTTATGACATTTCTAAGCCTCTGGGAGCCTGCCTCAGGAGCAAATGTAACCGAGGATTTCTTAATATCCTCGACTTTATTCATGACATCAAGGGAAAATGCATCTATACGAAGTGAAGGAAGAGTAATGTTAACCTTCCTCTTACTGCACTCTTCTATCAGGTTATCAAGAAGTTCGGGCAGGTGGGTATAATCCGATGAAGAAAGTGAGCTGAGTGATACTTCTTCATAGCCCGTAGCATCAAGCATTGCATAAACTGTTTCAAGAAGTTTATCTACGCCTCTCTCACGTACGGGACGATACAGTTCACCGGCCTGACAGAATCTGCACCCTCTGATACATCCGCGCATTATCTCAAGAACAACTCTGTCCTGAATACATCTGATATAAGGGACTATCGGCTTTTTGGGATAATATGTGTCATCGAGGTTTTTTACAACCTCTTTTCTCACTTTATTAGGTATGCCATCACAGGAGGGCTCAAATGATTTAAGAGTGCCGTCCTCATTGTATTCAACATTATAGAACCTTGGCACATAGAGACCGGGTATAGAAGCCGCTTTGATCAGGAAATCATCACGTGAATATCCTTCGTCCTTACATTTCTCGTAAAGATCGATAAGTTCACGGTATCTGGTCTCACCTTCCCCAATGTAAAAAATATCGAAGAAATCAGCTATGGGTTCGGGATTATAAGTACACGGTCCGCCGCCTATAACTATAGGGTCATCATTGTTTCTGTCCTTTGATTCAAGAGGAATCCCTGAAAGATCCAGTATCTGGAGGATATTTGTGTAGCACATCTCATACTGAATTGTAATACCGAGAAAATCCGCATATTTAACAGGTTCCTGAGATTCCAGCATGAACAAAGGTATGTTATTTTCACGCATGACCTTATCAAGGTCAACCCATGGAGAATAGACCCTTTCGCACCATACATCGTCAAAAGAGTTAAACATATCATAGAGTATCTGGATACCCAAATGACTCATTCCTATCTCATATACATCGGGAAAACACATCGCAAAACGGACCCTGACAGAATCAGGGTCCTTTATGCATGAATTCACTTCGTGCCCGATATAACGTTCAGGTTTTTCCACTGACATTAAGATGTCATTGGACAAAAACAATTTATCCTGACTCATATATTATCTTCCGGCTAATTCTTTTGTTACTTCTTCCCAGGAAATATCTTTCTCGGCCATAAGTACCATTAAATGATACAACAAATCACTGATTTCATAAACAGTTTCCTGATTGGAATGGTTCTTAGCTGCGATAATGGTCTCTGTAGCCTCTTCTCCGACTTTCTTAAGGATCTTATCGATTCCCTTATCAAGCAGATAATTGGTATAAGAGCCTTCCTTGGGATGAAGTTTGCGATCCTTGATCACATCATATACCTTCTCGAATACAAGTAAGGGATTGGATTCATCCACCTCTTCGCTTCCTGTGATCTCGTTAAAGAAGCATGATCTTGCACCCGTATGACATGCTACACCAACCTGTGAAACCTTTGCAAGTATGGTATCCTTGTCGCAATCCGCGGTAAGGGATTTTACATACTGATAATGTCCGCTGGTCTCTCCTTTTACCCACTGCTCTTCACGGCTTCTGGAATAATAAGTCATAAGACCGGTTGAGAGGGTGTTAAGGAATGCTTCTTCATTCATGTAAGCAAGCATGAGGACTTCATTGTTCTTATAATCCTGTACAACTACAGGAATAAGATCATTGGGGCTTTTCTTTAGATCGGCCCATTTTATCTTGCTTTCAAGGCGTCTTACAACTATGCCGTTCTCGGTGCATATATCCTTGATGGAAGAAATTTCTCCCGAATTAAGAGAAATAACATTTCCTGTAACTCCGGCAACGGAATCTTTCTTAAGGAATTCAATTATCTTGTTAAAAGCAAGATCTTTTGCACTGATTATGATGGGAAGGTCGATATCCCCCTCGATAACATCAAGAGCATGAATATTCTTAAGAAGTACTCCGGAACAATATTTGACTGCATAATCCGCAACGCTTCCGGTATCTTTGTCATCACCGGAATGGTAATTGGTGTCGGTTCCGATAAGAAGGCTTCTGTCCAGGGATTCAACCTGAGTTGTAAGTGTCTGAGGGTAAGATACTGCGGCATATACCTTGTCACGTCCGAATCTTCCGCTTGCGGCGGAAGTAAGAAGAATATTAACTTCCTTATCGTAGTCCAGGATAACCTTTGAACAGCCAGCATAAATAAGTTTCTTAACATCCTCAAGGCGCTTGATGTTGCCGGTAGCATAAACGGGAACTTCACTGTCTCCGCAGATCGCACGGATAACCTGAAGTGCTTCGTCATGTGCTTCATCTCCCATGCCTTCCGAAAGATCATGGATTATGATACCGTCAGCAAGATCCCTGCAGAATTTCATTGCAAGAGAATAGGCATCTGCCTCGATAATGGAATCATCTTCTTCTGATGCCACTGCACTTCCGTTCTTCAGATAAATGCAGGGCAGAAACTTTTTAACGTACATTACAGAGCTCCTTTCGTTGAGAGAACTCCTGTGATCCTGGGATCGCAATTTGTGGCCATATCAAGAGCCTTTGCAAATGCCTTGAACATAGCCTCGGTTACATGGTGAGCATTTCCGTCGGATAAAACCTTGAAGTGAAGGTTCATGCCTGCGGAATAACTTACAGCATAGAAAAATTCTTTAACAAGCTCGGTATCAAGTTCACCGATCATGGGAACTCTGTAATCATACTCAAATCCGAGATAAGGTCTGTCACAGAGATCTAAACTGCAAAGAACCAATACTTCATCCATAGGAAGAATGAAATATCCGTATCTGTTAATACCCTTCTTATCTCCGATAGCTTTCTTGATGGCTGTTCCAAGGACAATACCCGTATCTTCTACACTGTGATGTCCGTCAACCTCAAGATCGCCCGATACCGTGCATTTCAGATCAAACAAACCATGCTTAGAAAAAGCACTTAACATGTGATCAAAGAATCCGATACCGGTCTTTATCTGGTTCTTGCCGGTTCCGTCGATATTTAAACTGATCTTAATATCGGTTTCACCGGTCTTTCTGGAAACATCTGCTTTTCTTATCTTTTTTGCAGGCATTATTAGTCTCCTTTATCAGCCCTCAAAACGGACTTTTATACTGTTTGCGTGAGCCGTGAGTCCCTCGTTATTTGCAAAGAGCTGAATCTTCTTGGAATCACGCTCAAGTGCTTCCTTTGAATAGTATATAACCGAACTCTTTTTAATGAAATCATCAACATTAACGGGACTGAAAAATCTTGCTGTTCCGTTGGTGGGAAGAATGTGATTGGGGCCGGCAAAATAATCACCGAGAGGCTCGGATGAATACTCTCCGAGGAATATTGCACCCGCATTTCTTATCTTGGTCATTACCTCAAAAGGATTTGCAGTAAGGATCTCAAGGTGTTCGCTTGCTACGGTATTAATGGTTTCAATTGCTTCATCAAGATTTGAAGCCAATAGGATATATCCGTAATTATCAAGAGATTTTCTGATGATATCGGCTCTTGAAAGAGTCTTCAGATATCCGTCGATCTCTTCGTTGACTTTATCTGCGAGATTCTTATCCGTAGTTACAAGTATAGCACTTGCAAGTTCATCGTGTTCAGCCTGGCTTAAAAGATCTGCGGCTACATAGTGAGCGTTTGCAGTCTCATCTGCAAGAACCATTACTTCGGAAGGACCGGCTATTGAATCGATACTCACAAATCCGTAAACAGCCTTCTTGGCAAGGGCAACAAATATGTTTCCGGGACCTGTTATCTTATATACCTTGGGAATCGACTCGGTTCCGAAGGCCATGGCACCGATTGCCTGAGCTCCGCCGGCCCTGTAAATCTCATCCGCACCTGCGATATCTGCTGCAACAAGCGTTCCGGAATCGATGACACCCGTCTTTCCGGGAGGGGTGCACATGATGATCCTGTCTACACCTGCTACTTTAGCGGGAACAATGTTCATCAGAACAGATGAAGGATATGCTGCCTTTCCGCCGGGTACATATACTCCCAGTCTTTCGATGGCAGTGATCTTCATACCCAGAAGAGTTCCGTCAGGCTTAGTCTCAAACCAGCTGTTACGAAGCTGCTTTTCGTGGAACGCTCTGATATTAGAAGCAGCTTCTTTAAGAACCTCTATGTATTCCTTATCAAGTTTTGTATAAGCTTCGTCTATCTCGGCTCTGGTTACCTTGATGTTTTCGGGAGTAAGCTGAAATCCGTCAAATTTGGATGTGTATTCAAAGAGTGCTTTATCGCCGTTTTCTCTGATATTTGCAAGAATATCATTTACTGTGGATTCATATTCAGTATACTGAGCGGGGGAACGCTTTAAAAGAGCACTCTGTATCTCAGCGATGGAATCGGGATTTAAATTTACTATCTTCATAAAAACCTCCGGGACTTATAATTGTTCTTTAAGTTTAAGTACCAGCTCCTTGATCCTGTCTCCCTTAAGCTGCATGCTCACGGGATTTACGATCATTCTTGCGGAAAGCGGACAGATCTCTTCGAGAACCTCGAGTCCGTTTTCTTTTAAGGTGGAACCTGTTTCTACAATATCAACTATGACATCTGCAAGACCGACGATGGGTCCGAGTTCAACGCTTCCGTTTAACTTGATTATATCTACGGTCTGATTCTTCTTATTATTGAAATACTCCTTGGCAATGACGGGGTATTTACTTGCAACTCTGATTCTCTCATGATGGAGAAGCTTATCTGCGGCCGAATGTGGACCACATACGCACATTCTGCACTTTCCGAATCCGAGATCCAGGATCTCATACACATTACGGTTTTCTTCAAGTATGGTATCCCTTCCCACAACTCCTATATCGGCTGATCCGTACTCCACATAGGTAGGAACATCCGGTCCTTTGGACAAGAAAAATCTGGTCTTGGTCTCTTCGCTTGTAAAAATCAGCTTTCTGGAAGAAGGATCTTTCATCTCTTCACAGGTAATACCGATCTTTTCGAAAAGCTCCATTGTTTTATTGGATAAGCGGCCCTTACCGAGAGCAAAGGTAAGATAATCGTCGTAACTGTTCATATATGTCTCCGATTTAAAATATTTTGAAATCATTTAGAGGGGCAAATTTTGGCAATGCCACCGTTATTTCTTATATCTGCAGCCTTTCTGACGGCTTCGGCGTAAGAAGCATCATCTCCCGGCTCATAAAATACTTCCGTTGCTTCGGGTTCACCGGGGAAGTCATAGCCCTGTCTTTCAAGAAGTTTTTCCACTTCATCGGGTAATATAACAAAGCCAACTGCAGCTGCATCTTTTCCGAAATACGATAAAAGTGAATCATATCTGCCGCCCATCGCTATGGGAGAACCAGCACCAAGTGCAAATGCTTTAAAGACTATACCGGTATAATACTGATACTTGGATAGCATACCCAGATCAAAGGATACATACCGGTCATATCCTCTTATCTTAAGAAGTTCAAAGAGCTTACAGAGTCTTTCTATGGCGTTCCTGGATATATCATTTCCCGCGGAACAGGCAAGTTCTGAAAGCATGGAATGATCAGCAAATGTATCGGTTATGCGAAGCAGCTTATCCCTCATCTCGTCAGTGATATCAAGTTTGCTGAGAAGATCCGATGCTGCAATGGGATTCTTGGATGAAATAAGATCCCTGAGATTTCTTTCATCCTCAAGTGATAGTCTGGCTTCCGTGCAAAGTCCCTTAAAATAATCAACCTCACCTATGGAAACCCTGAAATTTTCAAGTCCTGTCTTGATAAGACTCTCAATCAAAAGCGAAACCATTTCGGCATCGGCCTGAACACTTCCGTCCCCTATAAGTTCGGCGCCTTCCTGGGTTACTTCACTGTATTTTCCCTGAAGAGATGAAATATTCTGGAATGTAGAACCGATATATGAAAACCTTAAAGTCCTGTCATCATCCATGAAATACTTGGCAGCACACCTTGCGATGGACGGCGTAAAATCGGGTCTTAAAGCGAGAGTCTCATTTTCTTTATCAAAGAATTTGTATAACTCTCTCGAAGGGATCGTTCCGACTTCTTTGGAAAAAACATCGAAATATTCAAAAGAAGGAGTTTGAATATCCGTATATCCGTATGAGGATATGACATCCGATATGGTTTTTCTGACGAACTTTATATTGTCGTACTCTTTGCCGTAAATATCCCTTACACCATCGGGAGTATGCAGTAAATTGTTCTTGTAATTACTCATAAATCTCTCACTTTTTCTTTGGTTCATGGTACAATTAATCATGTTTCACGATCGAGATGTTTCACACTTTACTATGCTAATGTGCTAACATGCTAATACAGTGAATTATACAGTCAGTTTTACCTTGTGTCAACAACAAAAAAACAATGTAATATAGCCTGTTCCAAGCCTTTTTTAAAAAACCCCCGAGCGAGGAAAGGATAAGAAATGGAATCTGTATATTTCGGGAAAGAACCGACTACAAGTTTTTCATACGATGGGAATATTTTCCCAAAAGAATTAAAAGAAAAAGAGTACTATTTTCCGGATGAAAACAGTACAAAGTTAAAAACCGTAGGGATCGTATCGGCTATTCTAAAATCAACATTATTTGATCTGATCATTATCGGATTACTATTCCCCATTCTGCTGATCCTGGCAGAGGAATATACTCCGTTGATACCTCTCATCGACTCAAACATCATCGTTTTGGTCGGAGATATTGTTATCTTATTATCCGTCCCGTCCTCTCTTATATATATACTGATTCATAATATCGGAAGGGAAAAAATCTTCGTAGTAGATAACGGTACCATCTATGTTATCAAAATGCCCGTATACGTAAATATTTTTAAAAAATGGCCCTTTTCATCCGTTGAAAAAAATGAGCAAAAGGTCCATGCCTATTATTCTAAACTTATTACTAAGATAGACAGATATATCGAAAGAGGAAGTCTGAGGATCCGTAAAACTCTGACGGATTGCAAAGAGTCCGACGATATATACGAAAACGGAAAACAATTCAGCGGATATAATGATAAAAAGAATACCGACGAAGATATAACGATCCCTTCAAACTATCGTAAATACGTATCTTCCGAAAACTACGCTGTCGGTAAAATAAAACCTAAATTCATAATCTATCTGATCAAGTATGCGTATATCGTCGCCTATATATATTGGATAATAAATTTAGCCGTAACCAGGTGGAATGTTTATAATACATATTTTCCATTATACGAACAATCTAAAATAGTAGCTCTTTCACCACTGGGACTGGAAGACAGACCCACGTTCCTGAGATACGACCATGATCTTGAGTTTATTCATTTCATAGACACTTCCGATGATTATCTGAATAATTCGGTCAGAATAAATTTTGATATTAAAGAATATGGTGCGATCAAAGACAGTTATGTTTCCATAGACTATGATTTCTATGAAGGCGATGATTACGGTATTTTGAAGGATATACTGTATGCGACATTTGATGAACAGGATCTACCGGATCTCAGTGTCATTGATGAGTGTATAAATGATTATCTTCAGACAGGTTCGGAAAACGGAATATATCCTAAAACGGTTATGACCGATAATCTCTATTTTACTGTTAAAGTCAGTGAATCTTATTGGGCCGATTACAGTGTGTATATCTATGTTTCATATTTAGACAGGGAACTTAAATTCTTTTAATCACAACTCAAAAATAAGACCTCGTTCTTTACGGAACGGGGTCTTATTATTTTATCCTTCACTCAAAATGCACTAAGAAGCTGTTTCAAAGAGTTTTCAACGTTTTCGGTAACCGAAGTCATCATGTTGATGGAAGCCGCTGTTTCTTCTGATGAAGCAACCAGGTTCTGAGCTCTCGAATTGACTTTCTTAACTATCTCAGCAAGCCTTTCGGACTCATCTATCAGATTGCTGATGGTCTCTTTAATATCCTGATTGTTCTTATTGGAATCATTTTCGGTAATATTGGAATTTTCCGCCAGATTTTTAATCTCATCAGCTACCACCGCAAATCCCCTGCCTGATTCTCCCGCACGAGCTGCCTCAATGGATGCGTTTAATGCAAGCAGATTGGTCTGATTGGAGATTGCGATAACATCAGCATTATTTGAATCCAGCTTTTCAAGATAGCCTTCGATCTTTGAGAGCACTTCTTTGAGATTTTCGGCAAAATTATCAACCTCAAGCATATACTCGGAAATTTTGCCGGTCTGTTTTGCATTGTCATCACTTATCTTCTGAATCTGATCAATGGAACCGAGAAGATTATTAAAATTATTATTGATGCCATCACCGAGACTGTCTTTTTTCTCTCTTAATTCATCATGTGCTCTCTGAACTTCTTCTGTAAGAGCAACAGCCTTATCCTTCTCCTCATATGCTCTGTCTTTGATATAGTGAACGCAATTGCGCCTGTGACTGAAGCTGTTGAAAATAGCAATGGCCATGTCACGGCATGAATTATATCCGCAACAGGTGCAATCGATATGCCTTTTATCTTCCGTCGTCTTTCGCATCCTGTTAAAGATCTGGTCGATCTCGGATTCGGAAGGGATCTTATATGCACAGTCTTTGCTTCTGTCCGTATATTTTCTTATGAAATCATTCAGATTAAGATCGGCAAATTGTTTGTTAAGAGCGGCAAGTCTTTTCTCAGGAGTGAGATTTCTGCCCCATGCGGATTTTTTTGATCCATTTTTACTGTCCGCTTTAACCTTCTGGATCGTTTCGAAAACCTCTTCATTCATGGTTTTCCGATTATCGACACCTGTTCCGTAAAGACATCCGTTGGTACAATTAAGGGCGTCTATAAACAGATAGTTGGTCCTGCTGTTCTTGATACGGTCTTTGTTGCGACGAAGGTATTCATACATGTGGTGCTCTCCTTCCATCTGCCGGACAAGAGCATCTTCCCCGAGAAGCCAGTATACATTTCCTTCAGACCTCCGGGCATAGGATAAATGGAACCGAGACCGTATTCGATCTCATCCGTATATGGCTGTGCACCGTTTACGGGATGCGCTTTAAGATATGCAACGAGTTTGGAAAAAGTCAGATTATATGCGATATATCCCTGGTTATTGGGATCGTCGATCTCATTCTTTTTGGCAATACAAGGGCTGATAAATGCAAATTTATCATTTATCTTAAGGTATTTCCTGGCATAAACCGCAGTACACATCATGGGCGAATGCACGGGCATAAGTTTGGGCAGCAGTTCGGGAAGATATCTTTCAATATAGCCCACAACCGCAGGACAGGGCTGTGATATTCCGCCGTAGAATTTGTGCTCCGTTATATATTTGATATATGCCCAGGTTGTTATATCCGCACCGAAGGATACGCTGATAAAGCGATGAACTCCGAGTTTTTTAAGCATTCCAAGGTATTTACCGTAATCACGGGGATAATTGGCTAGAAATGCGGGGGCTATGATAACAGATATCTTCTGCCCTTTCGAAAGATCTTCAAAAAACTTTTCTACATCGTCCTCATATTCCCTTGCACCGTGTTCACAGGCATCAAGACAAGCTCCGCATGCTATACACTTTTTAGGATCAACTTCGATAATGTTGCCTCTTTCCTTTTCTCTGGCAACATTTGCTCCGATACAGCTACAGGCCCTGATACATTTGTTACATCCGATACATTTGTCGTTTGTTTTGATCAACCCCATACTATTCCTCCAAATGAAAAATAGATCCTACTGATATATTGTATCAATATAACGATGTTTATAAAAGTTTAATAATCTGAAATTTGTGAATTTTCAGGAAAAAAAACTCCCTCAAAAATGAGGGAGTAAACAATTTATTCGGGTCTGTCGGCAAGATCCTGATTTACTTTGTCCAGATAGGGAACCGGAATTCCCGGTGTTTCTTTGATAATATAGTCGGGATTAAGCTCATCATGCCTGAAGGATTTCCTTCCGCCTTTTTCTGCTCTTTCCCAGAAGAATTCAAGCATCTGAAGGGGCAGATAATAAAGTTCTTCACTTCCCGTAAAATAGATAAGGAAAAATGCTATACCGCCCTGCTTTTCGAATTTTCTCATGAACGAAACCTGATGTTCATGAATGTTGCTTAAGGCAAATGTATCGGTAGCACATTCTTTAGCGTCAAAACAGATAGGAATTCCCTGAACGGCACCGATATAATCTACCGTACTTTTTTGATCAAAATAAGCAAGTGTAATATGTCTGGTAGTCTTATCGATATTTATGGGAGTTATGGGGGTGGGAATCTTCTGCACAAGGGCAAGCCCGGCCTCGTCATATTTTTCGTTGCTTCTGTTAATAAGGTCTTCGAGAGTAGAACCTCTCAGTCCCCTAGATTTCCAGGTGGTCATAAGATTTCCTCTAATGAGCCTAAATTTTTATCAATAATTCGCTTCATATCTCCGGGAACGGGAGCAGTCAGATCGATTCCCTCTTCAAGAACCGTCCTGTAAGAATGAAGCATCTGTCTTTTTGCCTGTGATATGGAGCTTTCATTTCCGTATTTACGATCTCCGAGTATGGGAAAACCGAGATGACTTAAATGAGCTCTTATCTGATGCGACTTACCTGTATAAAGTCTTACTTTTACAAGCGAGACCCTGTCGCTGCATTTAACGGCTTCAAATCCGGTTTTGATCATCATGGCTCCGGGAGTATCCTGACTTACGAATTCCAGCCTGTTTTCTTTTTCATTCTTAATGACATATTTAATATCGATGTCAGGTCCGCTGAAATTCCCGGATACAAGGGCAAGGTAATATTTCTCAAGATCTTTTTCATGTATCTTATCGGAGAGATATCTGGAACCCTCCAAAGTCTTGGAGCATAGGATAAGTCCTGATGTATTACGGTCAAGTCTGTTACATACAGATGGCCTGAAATGCTGCAGGGATTCTTTTGAAACGGTTCCTTTGGCAAGAAGATATCCGACCAGATATTCATTAACGGAAAGATCGGACCTTTCAACCGACTGTGACAATATACCCGCAGGCTTATTGAATACAATTATCCTGTCATCCCCATAGACAGGTTCAATTCCTTTTAAAGTCTCATAAGCTTTCTCAAAAACCCCGGTATTTACCTCTTCCCCGGATGCAAATTTCTCATATGTCTCATCGGAAAAGAAAACACTGATCACATCTCCAGCCTTGACAATTTCACTGCCGGTTGCTTTGGATGAGTTCAGTGTTATGTTCTTTTTGCGAAGCTGTTTATATAAAAGGCTTTTGGGGCATGCCGGCAGAAGTCTTAGAAGATATTTATCAAGACGCTGGGATGCCATATCATTTGTGACTGTTATCTGTTTCATTTTATAAGACGATCTGTTTTAATACCTTCATGCAGGCAGCGTCAGTTTTATCTGAAGTTGTAAGAGAACTTATTCGGTTCAGATATGCTTTCTTATCGGTAAATATTTTAATAGTCATATCTCCGATCTTTTCTGCGGAAAGAAAAGCCGATACATGATCTTTAAATGCCGCTTCGTTAAACTTATTATTTTCCGTATATCCTATGATACAACCGTCTGCAACGCACAAATGCGAAACGTGATAGTTTACTTTTTCTGAGGTGAATACCATATCATAGGCAGAAAGGACTTCTTTGGTATCTATTTCATCTTTAAAGCTTTTGTACCTGCAAAACATAATAACCGAAACAAGTGCTTTTGAAGCGGGGAGCATTCCGAGAACCGCTACAATTGTCAGAAGGTTCTTTTTGGTACCGGTAGTCAGATATCCAGCCAGAAATAAAGCAAATGCAATGGCATAACCTATAGCGCATCTTGCAATTTCATATTTCCTTTGTATATCAAGATAGCGGTAAGTTCCTTTAAAAGAATCTCCCGAAAAAAGTCTGGAAAAATTCATTAATTAGACCTCGATCATTTATATAATCCCGAAGTTAAGGCAATTATGATCCTGTGTGGAACAATCTTGCACATAACTCTGAAAAGCTTCATAACTGTTGTAGGCACGGATATTTCTTTCTTAGCATAAGAATCCCTGAGTGCCTCCTTGACTACGACCTGAGGTGTGGTCATGGCAAACTTTTTAAGGGATAAAGTTCTGGTTCCGTGCTTTTCGGCAACATCAAAAAACTCAGTTTTAACAGGACCGGGACATACTGCGGTAACGTAGATCTGTCTGTCCTTAAGTTCACTGTTTAATGCCCTGGAAAAACTTAATACATAGGACTTGGATGCGGCATATACGGCAAATGCGGGCTGGGGAACAAATGCAGCGCTTGAAGCCAGGTTTATAATACGGGAATTCTTACCCATATGAGGAAGGCACACATGAGTGACCTCGGTAAGTGCTCTCACATTAAGGTCGCACATACCGCTCTCTTCCTTACGGTCTCCTTTTTCAAAATCGCCTAAAACGCCGTAGCCTGCAGCGTTAACAAGGAATCTGATCTTATATTTATCCGCATTAAGCAGCTGACTTATCCTGTTAACCGTATTTCTGCTGGAAAGGTCTCCGCATACTATACGGGCATGATGCTTAAGCTGAGCGGAAAGCTCTTCAAGACGGTCTTTTCTTCTGGCAACGATCCAGATCTCATCAATTCCGTTCATGCTCTGGTCAATGGCATAAGCAAATTCACGTCCTATACCTGAAGATGCACCTGTTACGATCGCAATATATTTCATATATCCTCCCTTAAGCTTAGGCTTCTCTGTATAAAGGGTTATCTGAGGAATTAAATCTGTCTAAGAAAGTGATCTGATTGGATTTTGTATATGCATCATATCTGTTGAATCCTTTTACGACTATGCAAGGTCTGTCACCGGGTTCAAAAGAAAGAGTCAGTTCAAATGAAGTATCAAATGTCCCGTTATATGTATCTGCTCCCGGCCAGGCTTTAGATTCCTCCCAAGTCCAACCGCCGTCCGTAGATATTGCGTAGAACATCATCATACCGTCTGCTTCGGTCGCTTCTATTTTAACGGTCACATTATTTGCAAAAGAGTCTACATTCACAACAGATACATTTACTGAATCCGGGGCTGTTCTGTCCTCATAAGTGGGATCGTTAAATCCTTCCGAATTAACTTCGATCAGATTCTCAGAGTATCCGGTGAAATCAAGTCCGAGAATGGAACTCTTAAGCCCGAAATATTCTGCAATTGCATCCGCATCTGTTTCACCGTATTGCTTAAACAGATCGTTATTTGCCGTATGTACCGCATCAACGGTTCCGTCCGCAAAACAATGCTCAATGATAACTGCGGGAATCTCCCTGTAGACATTAGCGGATATTATCGTATAGTAATCTCCCTCTGTTCTAAGACCTTTACGCGTCTTGACTCCTCTGGGGAAAATCCCGTAAGCATCTTCGAATTTGTGCATCAGAAGATTTCCGAATTGATAACCGTAAGCATTATAGGGTGCCACTCTTGAGGTATAAACTTCAATTCCGAATCTGTCATGAGCATAGCAGGCATTATAGTGGACACTGAAAACAAAATCGGCTCCTACTGACTGTGCATACTTAGCTCTGTCCGTAAGGCTGAGGGTAGTGTCATTATCAGACCTTGTCATGTAGACGGTAACCCCTTCATACATGCTCAACCTGGAAGCAAGCGCCTGTGCGGTTATAAGATTCATGAATCTTTCCTGAATCCTGCCACCCTGAGTTCCGGTATCTGTTCCGCCATGACCAGGATCTATCACGATAACAAGATCGTTATCATGAGGCAATACTCTCTCCGCTGCGAAGACTTCGGAAAACGGAACAAGAGTAAGTATGATGATACTGAGTATCATGCAGATAAACTTTCGTACCTTACCAAAAAACAAATTATTTTCCCCCTCGGAAAAGATCTTTATACAAGAAAACCGGCTTTAAAAAAGCCGGTTTATCATTACATTCACTGGTTATCGGTATCGGGATAAACCGTACTGACATTGGGACCCGAACTCTCAGGCTCTTCTTTTCCGTCTCTGGAAGCTCTGAGTGACTCGTGATCGTTCTTAACTGCCTGAAGTTTGGAATTAAGAGCATTGAGAAGATCGTCGTACTGAGCGGTTACGGTCTTGGATGATGCGGAAAGAAGTCCCTCAACATAGTTCATAACATCTTCCATATAACCCATGGCAGCTTCTCTGCATGCATTTGCTTCATTGGTTGCATTGTCGATGATATTCTGAGCCTCGGCCATGGTCTGCTGAGTAACTGCATCTGCCTGCTCATATGCCTTTTTAAGGATCTCATTCTGGGAAAGCATCTCATCGGTCTGAGCGGTTGCTTTCTCTATAAGTCCGTCAGCCATCTTTCTGGCATTATCAAGAATGCTGTCCTGATTGCTGATTATTTTCTGATATCTTGCGATCTCTTCGGGTGCTTTTCTTCTGAGGTCGTCTATAAATCCCTGAATAACTTCTTTTTCAACGTAGATCTCGGTACTGGAGAGAAGCTTGGGCTTACATTCGGAAATATACTGCTCAAGTTCGTCGATTACTCCGAAGATCTGACTTTCCATTTTTCTTTCCATTATCCGGTTCCTCACCTTTTGATAACTTTGAATTTTTCCTTAAGTGCACTTTCAACATAAGGAGGAACGGAATGACTGACATCACCGCCGTACATGGCAATCTCCTTGACGGTTGAAGAGCTTAAATATGAATACTGAAGATCGGTGGTCAGGAAGACGGTATCAACCTTATTATCCGATATCTTTCTGTTGGTCTGTGCAATCTGCAGTTCGTATTCGAAATCGGTAACCGCACGCAGTCCTCTAACCATTGTATGAAGGTTATTCTGCATGCAATAATCTACAGTCAGACCTCTGAAAGAATCGACTCTGACATTGGGCATATCTTTAGTCGCTTCACGCAATATTTTAACACGTTCATCCGTTGAAAACAACGGAGTCTTTTGGGTGTTATCAAGCACTGCGACTATGAGTTCATCGAACATAAGTGAAGCTCTTCTGATAATATCTAGGTGACCCAAGGTCATGGGATCAAAGCTTCCGGGATATAATGCTCTGTTCATTTACTCTCCCTTTTCGATCTTACGAAGGAACAAATGCATATTGCCTTTGTACTCTTTCCTTCTGACTATTTCAAATCCAACGCTTTCAGTATAGCTGAAATCGCTTTTTTTGTCAGCCTCAATTATGATGAGGGTATCGCGGTCCACATACTTCATATAGGACAGCTGTTTAAGGACATTTTTCTCATAATCCTTCATATAGGGAGCGTCCATATGGATGATATCGATATGCTTCTCATATACGGACTGGAGTCCGGCAACGGCATCCTGCTTAAGTATGACAGATTTCTCGGTCATCTTAGTAAATGCCACATTCTCCGTAATGCACTTAATAGGTTCTTTACCGTTATCGATAAAATAAACCTTTTTGGCACCACGGCTGAGTGCTTCTATACCTATCTGGCCGCTTCCGGCAAAGAGGTCGATCCAGACCGAACCGGCAACATCCCCCTGAATGATGTTGAACAGGGTCTCTTTTATAATATCCTGCGTAGGTCTTGTAATGTCCTCACCGACAGGAGTCTTCAATGGCATAGATCTGCATTCACCCGCTATTACTCTCATAGCCAAGTCCTTTCCAATTTATCCACGGCCGCATTGAGCGTGTAATAATTTTTCTGCTCATGCACCGTCTGCACTAAGTTCGCTTTCGTCGTCCAAAAGCTGATTGCTTCTGCGGAACTCGCTTCGCTCAAACAGTCCTCGAAGCAATCATGGACAACTCACCTCACTAAGTGCAACGGTAAAATCGCATAAAAATCATTACACCGCCCAATACGCCCTGTTTTATGCTTTGATCTTGGTACCCTTTGAACCTCTTCCCAGCAACTTAATAGAGTTGAGGGATATGGTTCTTGTACCGTATTCTATCATGTTTTCGGAAACAATGTCGGTGATGTATGCGTTTTCGACTTTATCGGAGCCGTCGAGTTTCATGCCTTTGACACCGGCCGCAGTCTTCTTCATCTCGGGGATCTCGGAGATGTTGAAGCGTATGAAGTAGCCGCCGGAGGACTGGAGGATTACATTCTCCTCGGTTCTGACCTTGCGGATGGCTACGATCTTGTCGCCCTCGCCCAGTTTCGTGGCGGTAACGGTTCGTCTGGAGCTTACATCAAATTCGGGACCGCCGGTAACCTTGCACATGGAGGCAGCGGTTACGAAGAGGTATTTGCCGAGAAGCACGGTTGAAAGATCCTCTGCGTAAATGATCATGTCATCAGATGAGTCGAAATTCGTGATGTTATCGACCGGTACACCCTTGTCACGGAACTTTGACATGGGAAGATCCAGCATTTTGATAGTATGCATCTGACCGTTTTCGGTAAATACGGCAATTCTACCGTTATTACGAACAGGCAGGCAGAATTTGATCTCTTCGGCAATTGCTTCCTTGTTTCTTTCGAAGGTAGCTGTATCGATCATCTTGCAGTATCCGAATCTGTCCATGAGGAAATAAACATCCATTTCTTCGAATTCTTTTTCCTTGTAGACAGCTTCTTCAGCATTTTCAATTGCAGTCTTACGCTTGCTTGTGAATTCCTTCTTAAGGCCCTCAAGATCTGTAATTATGACCTGGGTCATGGACTCTTTTCTATCGAGGATATCTTCATAACGATAGATGTTTGCAAGGGTATTTTCGTGATCTTTATTGAGAGCATCGATCTCGAGTCCGATCAAACGATACAGTCTCATATCCAGAATGGCTTTTGCCTGTCTTTCGGTGAAAAGAAGCTGGGAAGCCATGATCGATGATTCTTTGGTCTTAAACTTGATTCCGTCAGTGATACCGCGTACAAGGCAATCTTCTGCCATCTTACGGTCACGGGATCCCCTGATGATCTCAATGATAAGGTCGATCAGGTTACAAGCTTTGATAAGACCTTCCTGGATCTCCTTCTTATCCATTTCCTTGGAAAGGAGGTTGTTGTATTTTCTGGTATTGATCTCATACTGGAAATCAGCGATGGCGCCAAGAACGGACCTAAGGGACATAGTCTCCGGTCTTCCGTCCTTAATGGCCAGCATGTTTACTCCGAATGTATCTTCAAGATGAGTCTTCTTATACAGGAGGTTTATGAAGTTTTCCGCATCCGCATCTTTTTTAAGTTCGATGACGATACGGATCCCCTCCTTGGATGACTGGTTGGAAATATCAACGATATCCTGAGTCTTCTTGGATTCGGAAAGGTTAGCAACTTCCTGAAGGAATTTACCGATACCCGCACCTACCATGGTATAGGGGATCTCGGATATAACAACGTTCTGATGTCCGTTCTTAAGCTTTTCGACGGAAGCCACACCACGGATCCTTACCTTGCCCTGACCGGTCTCATAAATATTCTTCAGATCATCCTTATTGATGATGATGCCACCGGTAGGGAAATCGGGACCTTTAATATATCTCATGAGTTCTCTGGTAGAGATCTCAGGATTCATAATATAAGCTTTGAGAGCATCAATGGTCTCGCCAAAGTTATGAGGAGGGATGTTCGTAGCCATACCGACTGCGATACCCTCGGAACCGTTTATCAAAAGATTGGGAATGCGGCAAGGAAGAACTTCAGGCTCTTTTTCCGTTTCATCGAAATTGGGAACAAAATTAACGGTATCATTGGAAAGTTCATCCAAAAATGCCATCTGGGTGATCTTCTTAAGTCTGGCCTCGGTATACCTCATTGCTGCGGCACCGTCACCTTCGATGGTACCGAAGTTACCGTGTCCGTCCACGAGAGGAAGTCCCTTTTTGAAATCCTGACTCATTACAACAAGAGCTTCATATATGGATGAATCGCCGTGAGGGTGATATTTACCCATGGTATCTCCGACGATTCTCGCACTCTTTCTGTAAGGCTTGTCGTATGTGATGCCAAGCTCTCTCATATCATAAAGAGTACGTCTCTGTACGGGCTTAAGGCCGTCTCTTACATCGGGGAGTGCTCTGGATACGATAACACTCATGGCATAGTCCACATAGGACCTTTGCATCTCTTCCGAGTATTCTGTTTTGATTATCTTTTCTTCCATAACAATTCCTGTTTGTTCAGTTTATCGATCAGATATCAAGATTTGCTGCGGTTGCATGTTCATAGATAAAGGTCTTTCTGGGAGGAACATCGGTACCCATGAGAAGTTCCGTGGTTTCGGAAGCCATTCTCGCATCCTCTATCTCAACAAGCTTAAGTCTTCTGGTCTTGGGGTCAAGAGTGGTCTCCCACAACTGATCGGGATCCATCTCACCGAGACCCTTATATCTCTGCAAAGTAAAAGGACCTTTATGCTTTGCTCTGTATTTTTCCAGTGCTTTGTCGTCATAAAGATATTCCTCTTCTCCCTTTGAAGGCATTGCCTTATAGAGAGGTGGCATGGCTATATAGATATGACCTTCGAATATAAGCTCGGGCATAAATCTGTAGAAAAGAGTAAGGAGCAATGTTGATATATGAGCTCCGTCCACGTCCGCATCCGCCATGATGATTATCTTGTCATAGCGAAGCTTGCTTATATCAAAGTCATTGCCGTATCCTTCGGAAAAACCGCAGCCGAAGGCGTTGATCATGGTTTTGATCTCGGCATTTTCAAGAATCTTGTTTATGGAAGCCTTCTCTACATTGAGAATCTTACCTCTGATAGGAAGAATTGCCTGGAACATTCTGTCTCTGGCAGTCTTTGCCGATCCGCCAGCGGAATCTCCCTCTACTATAAAGATCTCGCACTTGTCAGCTTCTTTGGATACGCAGTTAGCCAGCTTTCCGTTTGAATCAAAAGAAAACTTCTGCTTGGTAAGAAGATTGGTCTTAGCCTTCTCTTCCGCTTTTCTGATCTTAGCAGCCTTGTCGGCACTCTCGATAACAGCTTTTAAGATATCGAGATGTCTGTCGAAATATCTTACAACCTCATCTCCCGTAACCTTGGCAACAGCTTTGGAAGCATCCTGATTATCAAGTTTGGTCTTGGTCTGTCCTTCAAAAGTAGGAGCCGGATGTTTGATGGAGACAACCGCAGTCATACCGTTTCTTACTTCGGTACCGGAATAATTCGCATCTTTATCCTTCAGATTACCCAGCTGTCTTGCGTATGAATTAATGACAGTGGTGAACTGAGTTTTAAAACCCGTAAGATGAGTTCCGCCTTCGGAATTGTAAATATTATTACAGAAACCGAGTACATTTTCATGAAACTCATTAACATACTGAAAAGCGATCTCTACCTGAATTCCTTCGGACTCGCCGGAAATGGATATGATCTCGGTAACAGGATCCTTAAGCTTATTCAGATCCTTCAGGAAACCGACGATTCCTTCCGGTTCATGGAAGGTAACGGTATCAGGTTCATCACCTCTCACATCTTTATATTCAATGGTAAGGCCGGGATTAAGATAAGCGGTCTCGTGAAGTCTGCTCTTGACCTCATCTTCTTTGAATCTGGTCCTGTCGAAGATGGTATCGTCGGGAAGGAAATTAATGGTGGTTCCGTGATCCCTGGTCTTGCCCTGTGAAGGAAGAAGTCCGTCAACAAGTTCTACTGTAGGTTCACCCTTCTCATAGCTGTCCTTGTAGATATTACCGTCTCTTTTGATAGTAATATCAAATCTTGAAGAAAGAGCATTAACAACCGAAGAACCAACACCGTGAAGACCGCCGCTGGTCTTGTAAGCATTGTTGTCAAACTTACCTCCGGCGTGAAGCGTTGTAAGAACCAGTCGTTCCGCCGAGATACCCTTCTCATGACGACCGACGGGTATACCTCTTCCGTTATCGGATACGGTACATGAACCGTCCTTTTCAAGAGTAACTTTGATGGTATCGCAAAATCCCGCAAGATGTTCATCTACGGAATTATCGACAATTTCATATATAAGATGGTTCAGACCCTTGGTAGACACCGAGCCGATGTACATACCGGGACGGACTCTTACGGCTTCGAGACCTTCGAGTACCGTGATACTTCGCTCATCATAATTATCTTTTTTAGGTGCCATAAAAACTCCTTGTGAAATCAGACTTGCAGATAAACACTGTGTTTTACGTGAAACCCCCGAACAATCGTTTGCAACTTCTAAATTCTATCATACATTTGGAAAAGTGACAACAAAAAATCCACTACATGTAGTGGATTTAATGCCGCATGAAATATGAATTTTTTCATTCAATAACAATTGTTCTGTGCGAAAATTCAGTCCTTTTAAACTGTTTTCTATCAGATCTTCTTGGAAACGTCAGCGGCAATCGCACCGGGTCCGATATGGCAGGCAATGGAAAGGGACAAAGGTCTCTTTACAACTTCATAACCGGGGAACATTTCGTTAAGTTCTTTCTCAAACTGCTCTGCAGCAGCAAGATCATCGGTATAAGCCATTTCCAGATGAACATTATGACACTTATCAGTACATCCGAATCTGTTCTCCATATCATTCTTGATTGCCTTCATGATGATCTCTTTGCCACCCTGGAAGGTTCTGGTCTTGCCGTATGAATCAAGCTTTTCGCCCTGTATCTGAAGAACGGGTTTGATCTTAAGAAGCGTTCCGATTGCTGCGGCTGCGGGTGTAAGCCTTCCGCCCTTCTTGAGATAATGAAGTGTATCTATCATGATATAAATGGAGCTTTCAAACTTTACTCTTTCAAGTTCATCCTTAACCTGTCTGGCACTCATGCCTCTGTCAATGAGTTCAAGTGCATCAAGGCAGGACTGTCTGAGTGTAACAGAGATTCTCTGGTTGTCGACTACCTGTACCTTATCATCATAATGCTGAGCAAGAAGGTATGCGGAACCGCATGAACCGGATAGTCCGCTGGACATAGGGATATGAACTATCTCATCATATTCTTCAAGGAGTTTATCCCAGGTCTTCATGACCTCTTCAGGTGAAGGCTGGCTGGTATGGATCTCCTCTCCACCCTTTAATCTCTCATAAAACTCTTCCTGAGTAAGGGTGACACCGTCCAGAAATTCTTTTCCGCCTATGAAAAAAGGCATGGGAATAACTGTAATACCGAGTTCCTTACCTTCCTCAACAGTCATCGAACTATTGGTATCGGTAACAACTGCTATTTTTGAGCCCATTTAAATTCTCCTTCGAAACACACGTTATTTATATAGTCCTGAAATCCAGGAAATTTCTTCCGTAGAATTCAGCTTCTTCTCTTATAAGAGCATTTTCAGACGAATGCAGATTTCTGTCTTTAGCAAGTATCTCATCACACAGAGATGATGCTTCGGCCAAAAGATCCGCATCTGCAAATACATCGGCTATCTTAAAGGCAAAATCTCCGCTTTGTCTTACCCCGAACAATTCTCCCGGACCTCTTGTCTTAAGGTCGTAAGATGCGATCTCGAATCCGTCGGTAGTTTTGGCAAGGATACCAAGTCTTTCGGAAGTCTTATCATCCGACTTGGAAGTCATAAAAATGGCATAACCCTGAGCCTTACCTCTTCCTACTCTGCCTCTCAGCTGATGAAGCTGGGAAAGACCGAATCTTTCGGAATTTTCGATCATCATCACGGTAGCGTTGGGAACATTGATTCCAACCTCAATAACTGTTGTTGATATCAGTATATCTATGTCCCCGGATGAAAAACGGTCGAGAATGTTTTCTTTTTCCGAAGGTTTCATCTTACCGTGGAGATACGAGATTCTGTATCTGTCACCAAGTACCGCACCGAGTTCCTCCGAATAATCAATGACATTTCGTAGTTCCGAATCGGATTCTTCATCGTCGGATGCTTCAACCATGGGACATATGATGTATACCTGATGTCCTTTGGCGACTTCGTCTTTGATAAATTTATTGGCAGATGGTCTGAAGGATTCTCCCACAACGCAGCTCTTAATGGGGCTTCTGCCTTCCGGCATATCTTTTATGGTAGAAATGCTCAGGTCGCCGTACAAAACTATGGCAAGAGTCCTGGGAATGGGGGTTGCACTCATTACAAGTATGTGAGGACCTACTCCCTTGCCCGCCAGAGTTTCTCTCTGTCTTACACCGAATCTGTGCTGCTCATCGGTTACCACAAGACCGAGATTCTTATATACAACCTTATCCTGGATCAAAGCATGGGTTCCGATGATAAGATTGACTTCTCCGCTTTCGATCTCTTCATAGATCTTTCGCTTACCGGCTGCAGATACCGAACCGGTTAACAGTACAGGCTTAAAAGGAAGATTATATTTTATGGTAAGATCCGAAATATTCTTATAATGCTGGGCGGCAAGTACTTCTGTAGGCGCCATAAAGGCTCCCTGATATCCGTTTGCCACCGTATTGAGAAGGCCTGCGATGGCAACCATGGTTTTACCGCTTCCAACATCACCCTGAACCAGCCTGTTCATAACGGTTTCACCCGAAAGGTCATCCATTATTTCTTTAACGGCTTTTGCCTGGCCCTTGGTAAGCTTATAAGGAAGCTTTTCTATAAGTCTTTCTACTTCCGCCGATTCAACCATGGGGCAAGTGTTGGGCGCACCTTTAAGAAGCTCTTTGTTTTTACGAAGATACAGGATAAAATAGAACAACTCATCGAATGAAAGCCTCCTTCTTCCAAGCATGCTTTCATTTTCATCCGCAGGACTGTGGATCATCCTGTAAGCATCTTTGGAAGGGATGAGTTTTAACTTAGTCCTGAAATCATCCGTCAGATAATCATCGGTAAAATCGGCCTTTTTAAGAGCTGATTCAACTGCTTTTATTACAGTAGAATTCTTAAGCCCCTTTGTCAGCGGATACATACACTGAAACTTACCGGATAGTTCGGTATACTCGTCATATGCATATTTTCTGGGCTGCACCATGGAAAAATCTTTGCCGGACTTTTTGACTCGGCCTCGGAACACATAGTAACCGCCCTTGCTGACAGCCTTTGCCATAAAAGGCATATTGAAATACTTGATGGTAAGCTTGCCGGAATCATCGCTTACTTCGATTGGAAGGATGGACATTTTGTTTTTGACTCGTCTCAGGTTTCCCACCATATCAACACGTACTCTTACGGCCGCAATCTCATCGTTTTGTAATTCGGATACTTTCTTAAGTCCTCCGAATACAAGATAAGTCCTCGGAAAATGGTTCAAAAGCTCATAGATATTGGTAATCCCGAGGTTGTGAAAATATTCTGCTGTCTTGGGTCCGACGCCTTTAAGCTCGGATACCGGAGTGTTCCAATTATTCAGCATTTTCTATATTTATACAAATTAAAAGAAGGTTCATAATCGAACCTTCTTTCATATAATATATTCGTGTATATAGTTAAACAAACCACTTAATGAGTTAGTGAAATGTCATGACAGGGTTTATTCTACAGAAACGATGTAATAATAAACAGGCTGTCCGCCATTCTGAATATCTACATCAAGAGTATTAAACTTCTCTGCGATCAGATCCTTGAGAGCATTGGCATCTTCTTCGGTAACATCAGCGCCATAGTAAAGGCTGATAAGTTCTGAAGAATCATCTGCCATTTCAGCAATCATCTCTACAACTACCTGATTCATATCGGTTCCGACAGAAAGGATCTTCTTGTCTCCGATACCCATGTAATCGCCTTTTCTGATCTCATGATCGTCAATTGAGGTATCTCTTACAGCGTAAGTGATCTCACCGGTCTTAACAAGTCCGATAGCCTCAACCATAGCCTGCTCATTTTCATCCGCACTGCTGCCTGCACTGAAGTTGATGGCAGCGGTGATTCCCTGAGGAATGGTCTTGGTAGGGATTACAAGGACATCCTTATCTGTGGTAAGGTCTCTAGCCTGATTAGCAGCCATGATAATGTTCTTGTTATTGGGAAGTACGAATACGGTCTTTGCATTGACCTTCTCAACGGCATCAAGGATATCGGCGGTTGAAGGGTTCATGGTCTGTCCGCCTTCAATGACATAATCAACACCGAGGCTTCTGAAGATCTCGGCAAGTCCGTCGCCGGCACTTACTGCTACAAAACCGAATTCGGTAGGTTCACCCTTAGGTTCGGGAGCTGCTGCAGGAGCTGCACTGTCAGCTGCTTCTTTAGCTTTTGATCCTTCAAGTCTGCAGGTGACTTTAACGTCTGAAAGAATACCGAATTTAATAGCTTTCTGAAGAACAAGGCCGGGATCGTCGGTATTGATATCGATATTAACTTCGGAACCGCTGACCTTAAAGCTCTTAAGATCACCGATATCGTTAAGATAAGATTTAACGTCGCTTTCAAGCTTGCTGTTAACATTCTTGGAAAGCATTACTTTAATCTCAGCATGATAGATATTCTTCTGAACATCTTCAATCTTGCCGGGTCTTGAATCATCTACCTTAGCAATGGGATCATCGGAAATGGTAAGATCGATCTCTTTGCCGGAAAACAGATCAACGGCGCCCTGAACAACCTTCATAAGTCCGGCTCCGCCCGAGTCAACAACTCCAGCCTGCTTAAGTACCGGAAGAAGTTCGGGAGTCTGGTCGAGTACTTTATATCCGTGCTCAAGAACAGCGGGAAGGATTACTTCAAGATCATCTTCTCCGTTTTCTATAAGCTCTGTAATCTTTTCACCCATTCCTCTTGCTACGGTAAGAATGGTGCCCTCTGTGGGCTTCATAACAGCTTTATATGCAGTCTCAACAGCTTTGGTACATGCAGCACCGAGAAGAGGTACAGTGATAACCTGCTCATCTCTTACTGCTTTGGTAAGTCCTCTTAGAAGCTGGGATAAGATAACGCCGGAATTTCCTCTTGCCCCTCTGAGAGAGCCTCCGCTCATAGCCTTACAAAGTGACTTCATATCAGGCTCTTCGCCAAGATCTCTCACTTCCTTGGCAGCGGACATAATGGTCATTGTCATATTGGTTCCGGTGTCTCCGTCCGGAACAGGGAATACATTCAGCTCATTAATCTCCTCCTTGCTCCTGTCAAGGTAGATAGCCCCCGCAAGAAACATTTTGGAAAAGAGCTTAACGTCTATCTCTTTGATCGCCACGAATAGATCCTCCTTAGTCGATAACTCTGACGCCTTCAACGAAGATGTTTATCTTCTCGACATCGAGTCCTGTGAATTCTTCAACCTTATATTTTACGCTCTCGATAAGATTGTCAGATACCGTCAAAATGCTTACACCGTATGCAACTATCACATGGAAATCAAGAATAAGCTTACGCTCGGGCGAAAGTCTTACATTGATACCTCTGGAAAGATTTTCGGTGCGCAGTATTTTGGCGATGCCGTCTCTCATACTGATTCCGGCCATACCGACTATTCCTATGCATTCAATGGCTACACTGCCGGCATACTGAGCAATTACATCGTTGTCTACGACAATGTTTCCCATATGTGTGTTCATGGAAGAGCTCTTCATATAAAATCCTCCTTTACTGCAAAACTGCGTTTAATTATACCATAATATCTACAAATAAATGTCAAATATAATGAAAAATATTTCTTGCATTATTAAATAGCCTCTGATAATATACATATGTTGCGTTTCAAGCAAGAGTTATTAATTCAGATTATAACGCCGGGAGGTGAGAATATGGCAAAGTGTGATGTATGCGGAAAAGGAATCCATTTCGGAAATAATGTGAGTCACTCTCACAGAAGATCCAATGCAATCTGGAAGTCCAACGTTCTTAGCGTAAAGTGCAAGGTTAACGGACAGTCCAAGAGAATGCATGTATGCTCAAGATGCCTTCGCAGCGGTGCTGTAGAGCGTGCATAATTGATCATGTATATACGAGAACAGGCTTTATGCCTGTTCTTTTTTTGTGCAAAAAATTTCCCTGCCAATGGCAGGGAGAAAAATTTACGCTTTTCTTCTGTGATATTCTTTATTAATCGCACGGCTCAGTCTCTCATCCCCGCACAGATTATCAGGGTGAAAGATCTTTACCAGATCCTTATACCTTTTTCTGAGCATGGAAGGATTCGTGATGTTCGCAAACAGCACGCAGGCTATGGAGTCAAAATCATTCTCGGAAAGATGTGACAGATCCGGTGAAGAAATATCGGACATGCCCAGTCTCCTGCTGGCCTCAAATTCTTCCTTTTCCCTTTCCAGCTTACGCCTGTCCTCCTCAAGAGTTCTGAAACCGTCTTTAAGGATCTCCATCTTCTTGTCAAAAAACATACTTTCCTGACGGAGTCTTTGTCTCTCCTGAGTAGTGCGCCTGTTGAGCTCATTGAGCTCGTCCCTGAGAAGCACCCTGTCCTTCATGAAAGATTCCTGAAGATTCTTAAGTTCACTCTTTTCATGATCGAGCTTTTGCTTCTCGGCATCAAGACGCATGTTTTCCTGGAAAAGAAACAATTTGAGTTTTTTTAACTCTTCCTCATTTTCAGTTTGAACTAATGCTTCCCAATCGATCATGCGGATTACCTGAAATGTTTATTCGGGGAATGCTGCATCTCTAATTTCATCGTCATCCGGTCCGCCCTTTTTATCCTTGGAGATCCTGTGGATGACTTCGGGTACCATATCAAGGATCTTGGTAATGGAATCCTGATTTTTTACTGACAAAAGTCTGGTATTGCCGTCTTTGATAACAATGATTGCATTGGGTGATACCTTACCGCCCATGCCTCCGGCAGAAGAATTCTTATTGAAATTCCTGCTTTCATTACCGCTTCCCGCAGCAACTCCGAAGGATACGTCTACAAGGGGGATTATGGTAGTATCACCGACAACTACAGGCTGACCGACAACGGTCTTGGATGAAAGCACTGCATCCATACCGCTCAGCAGTGAATCGATTACTTCTTTTTTGTTGGAATCGGCCATATCGGTCTCCTTTTAGATCATGCAGCTTTATCCGTAACTGCTTCTTCTTTTTCTTTCTTTTTATTATGGTGCTTAAAGGATCTGTAGATCTTAAGAACATTTCTGTTAAGGATGATCAAAAGACCGTTCCAAAGGAAACACCACAGATTGAAATGCCCTTTACAGAAAATATCGCCCTCAAATATCTTACGTTCAAAATCAGGCCGAACAGATGAAGTCCTGTCAAAGCGTCCGGCAATCATTGTATAGACGCCGTACACTTTACCCGTCAGATCCGGCGAATCGAATCCGAAAGTAAGATCCGCATGGGCTTTTCTCGGAAGCACCTTCTTAAAAATGCGCTTCAACCTTTTCTTTATTACGAAAATGGCATTCTTTGCTTCGTTCGAATTATATAAATTCCTATAGTAGCGAATCTCCGAACGAACTTTTTTTATTTTATCACAAATTTCATCGATTTTGGACCTAATCTTGTCAAAGAGGCTATCACCGGATTCTTCGGATTCATCAGACTCCGCTGATTCACCGGTCTCAACCGTTTCCTCAGGCTCACCTGACTCATCAGTCTCACCGGAATCTTGCGTGCTTTCCGTATCATCCGGAGATTCGGCTGTATCCGGGCTGTCTTCCTGAGCAGGTTCTTCGGCAATTCCGTCATCCTGCGTTTCGGCCAACTCCGTAGCCGGTTCCGAAAAAGCCTCCTCTTCTTCATCATCAAGGGCTTCCAGGGCTTCATCCAGCTCGCTGAGGTCGTACTCTTCGCCCTCATCAGCTTCCTTATCCGGAATTTTCATTTGGAATACCGTAAAAAAGAGAACCTTAACCCGCACATATAAAGCATCGGTATATTCGGCTCTTGCCCGTAAAAGTCCAAGAAAATAGGACAATTTAAGTAATCCTACAGGTCTGCTTCCGCCCTCAGCCTTGCAGGAAAGTCTGTAGGCTACGGGTAAAACCAGAGCAAGAATAATGAGCAACAAAACAAGCCCCAATAAAGATAGGAGCAAAATGCCGATAATCTGTAATATTTTAAGGATCACAGCGAGCATATATATTCTTTGAGTTCAAGATTGCCGCGGTTTTTCAGGCAATCCTCGGTTATTTTGGCAACAAGTTTAAAAGCCTCGTCCTCATTATCCGCAACTCCGCAGACCTGAGGAACCTTACCTTCCCATACACGGGATTTAAGGTTTGAAACCGAGACTATGTCGAAATTTTCATCTTCTTTTTCGGAGACCAGAATAAGCTTATAAGATCCCTTGCCTTTTAAGATCTTATCTTTTACTTTGGGCAGCTTATTTAAGCTGATGGAATCCGATAAATACAGTGAATGTCTGAAATTGACCTCTACTTTATCTTTAAACAATTTCATATGAATAAATATACCACAGAAATTGACACGGACCTTAGAAATAATTAAAATTTATTGTGTTCGGAGTAGTTTATTTAACTACATTCCAACACATCCCGAACCTGTCAGAGAGGCTATATGAAAACTATCTCCAGAATGGAATTACAGGAAGGAATGGAACTTGCGGAACCTGTTGAAGCAGCCGGCAAGGTCATTTACAATGCGGGAACCAAGGTTACCCAGGCTGTAATATCCAAATTATCCCATTACGATGTCATCGCCGTTACAATCATGGAAGATGTGGATTATGCCACCACGCATAATGAAAGGATCCAGTTCGACGAAGACTTCCGAAATTTCAGGCAAAAATATAACGATTGCCTCTCCAGGTATAAAGGAGTAATGCTCTCTTATCTGGGCACAAAATTCTCAATCCCCTCACAAAACCTCATAGATATATACGAAGACTGTTATTCAACGGTAAAAAACGAAAAACAGCTTCTTGATTTTATGTATAACCTGGCTCCCAATGAGGATGAGCTTACATATACCCAGTCCTTCAATGCAGCTCTTTTGTGCGGAGCTTTCGGAAACTGGCTCACTCTTTCCGATGACAAAAAAAGAATGCTGATCCTGTGCGGCTTCTATTATGATATCGGCAAATGGAAGATTCCTTCGGAAATACTCTGGAAACCCGGAAAATTAAGTGAACAGGAATACGCTCTCGTTAAACAGCATACTCTCCTGGGATATCAGCTGGTAAAGCATGACACTGCACTTCCTGAGGATATCAAAAGATGTATCCTGATGCATCACGAGAAAATGGACGGTTCCGGATATCCCTGTAACCTCAAGGGGGATAAGATAAATATTTACGCCAGATACCTTGCAATTGTGGATACATATATCGCAATGGCATCTGCGAGAACCTTCAGGCTAGCACTTACTCCTCTTCAGATAATAGGTGCATTCGAAAAGGACATGCAGAAGTACGACACCACCATTCTGATGCCCCTGATCGAAAGAATCTCGGATGCTCAGATCGGTACTACAGTTCAGCTGAATGACGGAACCGACTGGGAAGTAATGCTGATCAACAAAAACAATTATTCCAGACCCATGCTACGTAATGCAGGTAACATGATAGTTAACCTGGCAGAAAGACCTGATCTGGAAATCGTAAAGATAATATAATTAAGATGACAGTGGGGACGTACCCCTTTGTCAGGAAGAACCTCCTGACAAAGGGGTACGTCCCCACTGTCATCTCAAACGCCAAAATAGGCGTCAAATATTCTCTTGGCAAGCGGAACCGCGTACTCAACGCCGGTGCCCGCTTTTTCTATTATTATCGTAACGCAGATCTCCGGATCTTCAACAGGAGCAAATGCGGTAAACCATGCATGGGATTCATTAATATCATTTGCAAATTCCGCAGTTCCGGTCTTACCTGCAACGGTATAATTATCATTACTTAAGACTCTTGCGGTACCGTTCTCACAAACTGCAGTCATAAGATCCGTAAGAAAAGCAGACTCTTCCGCGCTTATGACCATTCCTGCGCTTTCAGGCTCATAGCTTTTGATAACCTTACCATTCTCATCAACGATCTCATCTATCAGGTAAGGTCTGAGCATTTCTCCGCCGTTGGCAATAGCCTGAGTGATCATGTTAAGGTGAAGCGGCGTAAGCGTTGTCCTGCCCTGTCCTATGGATGTCTGCATAATGTCGTAATCCGTGGATGCAGTCCCGACATATGATTTTCCGTAATTAGCCAGCAGGTCTGTGGGAAGTCTTCTGTTAAAATACAGATCTTTCATGGTATCCGCCCACATATCCCGGTCAAGTGAAAGTCCTATATTTACAAATGACGAATTACAGGATCTGGCAAAGGATGAAGTAAGATCAAGGTCCCCGTGCACCGTTCCGTAAATACAGCTGATACGGTAATCATCATGCATGATATTTCCGGTACAGGTATAAGTGTAATCCTGCCATGTATCCGGATTTTGTCTGTAATAAGCAAGAGCTGTTATGATCTTAAAGGTCGAACCCGGCGGATAAAGACCCTGGGTAGCCCTGTTAAGAAGCTGCGATCCCTTCGGATCGGATGTAATAGCCTCCCAGTCCTCTTTGATGGAACCGGGATTGAAATTCGGATGTGATACAAGAACCAGTATCCTTCCAGTTTTGACCTCAGTAACTATAACAGCGCCGTTATACAGCCCCAGATAATCGTCTGCAACCTGCTGAAGATCAACGTCCAGAGTGCTCAAGACGTTATATCCCGGATCCTTTACGTTCTCAAGATCATTTTCAACTCTTTCGGAGAGTGATGCACCCGAATGCATCAGATAATAATTCGCATAATCCTCTATTCCCATACGGCCGTTAACCGAATAACCTACCGCATGCGCGAAAACAGAACCGTAAGGATAATATCTTCTCTCAACTCCGTTCTCATCCACCCTTGACTCAGCAAGTATCTCTCCTCCGGAAGCATAGATCGTTCCTCTGAGAACATTACCCGCCTGATTTTCCTGTCGGCCGTTGTAATTATTGTTGTACAGCGTGACGGTGGATGTGGATACAAAAATCCCAAGATAAATAAACATGCCGAAAAACAACAGGCAAAAGATCAGCATCGTTACCCGTATCAGCACCATGGACTTATATCTTGGTGAAGAATCAATGTACTTTTGTATCAGATTTCGTAACTTTTTCATCTAAAGTCTTTTCGTATTTAAGGGACTTGATATAAACGCCCTGTACTATGAAAAACATGATATAAGTCGATAAAACAGAGCTTCCGCCGTAACTGATCAAAGGAAGGGTTACACCGGTAAGCGGTATGAATTTGGTGCCGCCTCCTACGGTTAAAAATACCTGGAATATATACATAACACCGATACCGTAGACAACTATCTGATAGAATTTGTCCCCGATAACACCGGCCATATACATCATCCTGTAGAAGCAGCACAGGCATATGATCAGGAGACATATGGCGAAAAGAAGACCGAACTCTTCACATATTGCCGAAAAAACCAGATCCTGATCCACATAGGGAATATCCCAGGGTCTGCCCTGCATGAGTCCGTTACCGAACCATCCTCCGGAAGATATGGCAAAAAGGGACTGAGTGATCTGATAAGCCTTGTCATCGATATATGTCCAGGGATCGAGAAAAGCAACCACTCTTACTTTGACATGATCAAATATGTTATAAGCAACAACACAGGCTATTCCGCCTCCCACAAGCCCGGTAAGCAGATACCAGTAATTGTGTGTGGACATTATAAGTATCATGAAATATACAACAAAAAAGATCAGAGCACTTCCAAGATCCCTTGAAAGAACCAGGATCATAACGAAGATTCCGGATACAACTGCGGATACGATTATCCACTTAAGATCGTTGTATTTATACAAAAGTGCAGCAATAAAAAACAAGAAAAGTATCTTAACAATCTCGGAAGGCTGGAAAGTAAAACCTTTGATTGTATATGTAATGTGAGCTCCGTTGACTTTCGTACTGGTAAGAACGATCAAAAGAGCAACAATGCCAACACCCGCATAAATCCATAAAAGCTTTCTGAAAAACCTGAATCGTTCGATGACAAAAGGAATAACCAGACATATGGCAAAAGAAATCAGAGTGATTATGTACTGTCTGAAACCCTTGTGGAAAGAAAGCCTCGAAACTATGCATAGTCCCAGACCGGAAAGCAGGCACATATTATTAAGCAGTACGCGGTCGGATCTGTCATAGATGATCGAAACAATGGTGATCATAAAGAATAAAAACAGAGTGATGAACGCAAAAAGATACAGATACTCTTCTTTTCCGGATACGAAGGTCATATCAAGAAAACACAAAAACATCAGAACGAGTAAGACCCCGCTCTGAAAAGAACAACATATCGATACGGCCTTTTTATTTTTGGAGAAATTACATACCAGTGCAAGTCCGGTATATAAGAGCATCATAAAGGCAATAAGATACTTCGATAATTCAATTACATAAAATTTCAGAGTGATCTGCACCCTTAAAAACTCCTTGAAAGTACTTCTACATAACCGGTCTGTTCAGCCATCCGGTCGTGTGTGGAATCTCCGGTTCCGCAGTGCCGAGATTGTAATATCTTAATATGCTTCTGCACTTATTATCATCTTCATCCGTAAGTTCTATCCTGCAGGTTACATTATCGGAATCCGCAGGTATCATAAGCGGTACGGAATTATATATCACATTCATGCAATGAAGGCAATCACACTTAACAGGGAAGGCGATACCTTTCCTGTCTATTATAGTCTCAAATCCGGCTTTGTGCGAACAAGATTTAAGAGTCTTTCTGATACAGTTAGCAGTGATCATAAGAGGCACACGGCCATATACAACCTTTTCGGTATTTCGGGTTTCCGAAAGATCCATACACTCAGATGAAGATAATTCAAGAGGATATGTATGATCCCCGGAATACATATCAAGAAATTCCGAAGCTTTTGAATTATATGTATAAAGATTGTAATCGGTAATTATAGGGGCTTCAGGGTACTTATCACGCAAAAAAGAAAGATCCTCTAAGGTCCGAACCAGGAAACCTTTAATAAGTCCCTCATCGTATAAGCTGCATATGGGAGAAACGTCATCTCCCTTCCTCCTGATATGTGCCATAGCAACAAAAACAGGTATGGAAATACTCTTGATCACGTCAATAACTGAGCTGTTTTCATCCAAAAATAAAGCTTCATCCGCATAAAGCCTGCAGATCTTCGCAAGTTCTCCGTCATCATATAATTTGTGGATTACGTAAACCTGAGAAACCATATTGAACAATATACTGTACATACCGGTTTCATCATTTAAAGCCGGAAGAGCCTTGGTTTCAGGGTTTTGAAGCGATTTGCAAGAAAAACGCTCGTTATTATCAGGTTTTACTTTAAGGTTCTCGGAAAGGTCTGAAAGGCATGCCCTTCTGAGTTCATTTATACCCTTTAACGAGTAAAAAATATCACTTTCTATATCAACTGTTATCAAATCATCTTCAGTAGAAAATACTGTATTTCCCAGCTTTTTAAGTGATTTGATGATATCTTCTCTTCCGATTGCAGTCCTCTGAGCCTGCATTACGATTTCGCCCTCAGAATAACCGTAAGCCTGTCTTCCATCCTCAGTTTCACAAAATGCATTTAAAGAAGCCGGCTGACCTTTTTTGAAAAAGGCACTGAAATTTACCTTGATGTGAGGAATGCATGAGGGACTCTTAAATCTGTTATTATCCTTATCCGTAGTATCCTCGGAATCAGACTTGTAACCATGACTTGATATGGTAACCATATCTTTGCCGTTATGCCTGTCATAATAACCGTGAGAAAGATTACCGCGAACGTAAAGTTTTGAAAGGGTTTCCAGATCCTTCTTATCAATGCTGTATTCTTTACCTGATTCGATAAGATCAAGGTATTTTCTGTAAATTGATATAACTCCATATACATACTCGGCAGGTTTCATTCTGCCCTCAACCTTAAGAGAACATACTCCTGAGTTTATAATCTCGGGAAGGATCTCCAGAGTGCACATATCCTTGAGACTCAAAGGATACTTCTCTTCTCCGGATTTATCGGAAGAAAGTCTGTAGGGAAGCCTGCAGGGCTGGGCACATCTGCCCCTGTTTCCGCTTCGTCCTCCGAGAATCGAAGAAAAAAGACACTGCCCCGAATATGAATAGCACATTGCTCCGTGGATGAAGCATTCTATCTCCATCCCGGTCTTATCATATATTTCCCTGATCTCCTCAAAAGAGATCTCTCTTGCGGGAACGATCCTGGAAAATCCGTTTTGTTTTAAAAGCTGTGCGGCATATGGCCCTGTTACGGACATCTGGGTACTTGCATGTATGGGAATGTTCGGTTTATTTTCCCTGAAAAAAGAGGCAACACCGAGATCCTGGATTATAAGACCATCGCAGAGGTCACAAACACCGCTTTCTGCAAACCTGTAAAGATCATCAAGTTCTTTATCTTTGACGAGAGTGTTGACCGTAAGATATATCTTCTTGCCATACATATGAGCAACGTCGGCGCACTCCGCTATCTCTTCATCGGTAAAATTTCCTGCATAAGCTCTAGCACCGAATTTCTGTGCAGCCATATAAACAGCATCAGCTCCAGCACTCATTGCAGCATAAAAAGACTCCTTGCTGCCTGCAGGCGCAAGGAGCTCAGTCTTTTTATTATATTTTATAAATTCGGATGCCATTATCTCAATGTTTGTTAAGAGGGAATGGAACGGTATCTTTGTCTTTGACAAGTCTGGGCTGTGAATCCATTCTTAATGAACCGATCTTGGAATCTTCCTTCTTATCCTCTTCCTTGGAAGCTTCGGGTTTGGATTCTTCGGACTTGGGAGCTTCTTTAGCAGGTTCGGGCTTATCTTCTGCTTTGGGAGCTTCCTTTACGGGCTCGGGCTTTGACTCCTGCTTGGCCTCAGGCTTTTCATCTGTTTTGGAAGGCTCCGGCTTGGGAACATCTTTTACAGGTTCTTCCTTAGGTTCAGGCTTAGGCTCGGGCTTTGTCTCTGCTTTGGGCTCAGATTTCGGCTCTGACTTAGGTTCTGACTTAGTTTCTGATTTTGACTCGGTCTTATCTTCCTTGTCCTCTTTCTCGGACTTCGAAGCCTTGTCCCTTGTTCTGAGTTTTGCATCAAGTTGTATAAGCTTCTTGGAGCTTTCAGCCATTTTATCCTGAAGTGTTCTTACCTGCTCATCGGCCTTATCAAGCCTGCTCTGAGTGGTAACGATATCATGCTTAAGATTATAGATTTCTTTATCCTTGTCCTTGATCAGCTGCTCATTTTCAACTAGCTTTTCGCTTATCTTCATGTAATCGTCTGCAATATTAAGAGCAACAAGGAGCATCTGGGTTTCCTTGTTCTGTGACCTGAATGATACTGCATTTCTGCACTCATCCATCTTTTTATTGATATAATTTGCAACCTTCTGAGTGTACTCTGCAGTTTCATAACCGGTAAGGGTAAGAACTTTGCCCGCGATTATAACCTGAGTTTCATTCATGTCAGCCATAAGAAACCTCCGAAACTTAATATCAGATTCAGTATATATAAATCAATTGCATTAATCAATCATGTAAACCACATATCAAGATGCTCTCTGGCAAGATCCGTAACGACTCTTCCCTTGGGAGTACGCATTATGAATCCGTTCTTGAGAAGATAGGGCTCATATACATCCTCTATGGTTCCCGAATCCTCACCTGTTGCAGCGGCAAGAGTATCAAGACCGACGGGGCCGCCGTCAAACTTCTTTATAATGGTTTCAAGGATCTTTCTGTCGGTGGTGTCAAGTCCCACCTTATCTATGGACATAAGATCCATTACTTCAACCGCAATATCTCTTGTAATGATGCCGTCATATCTGACAAGGGCATAATCCCTGACTCGCTTGAGCATTCTGTTGGCGATACGTGGAGTTCCGCGGCTTCTCTTTGCAAGTTCAAGAGCGGCATCCCTCTTTATCTGCACATTGAGCTTACCGGATGAAAACATCAGGACCTCTGCAAGTTCATTGGGATTATAGAACTCCATATGGAACTGCTCACCGAATCTGTCTCTCAAAGGAGCCGTAAGCATATCAGCTCTGGTAGTTGCACCGATAAGAGTAAAGTGAGGCAAAGGAAGTCTTACACTCCTTGCTGATGAAGACGAATCCTTACCGATCATTACATCAATGGCAAAATCTTCCATCGCAGGGTAAAGGACTTCTTCAGCCTGACGATTAAGTCTGTGAATCTCATCGATAAAAAGCATATCCCTTTCCTGAAGAGAATTAAGGATTGCCGCCATCTCCGAAGGCTTCTCGATCGCAGGACCGGAAGTTATCTTGATATGGGTTCCCATCTCATTGGAGATGATTCCTGCAAGCGTTGTCTTACCGAGTCCGGGAGGTCCGTAAAGAAGGATATGATCCAAAGAATCCCCTCTTGTCTTGGCAGCCTCTATCTGAATGATAAGTCTTTCCTTGATGGCTTCCTGACCGATGTATTCTTTTAACCTGGTAGGTCTTAAAGAATGCTCTACAGGCTTATCTTCATTTGTAATATTGGTTTCTATACTTCTTGGCATAAACGAATTATTTTCCGTATAAGGTCTTTAATGCTAAGGACAAAAGTGTTCCCGAATCGAGAGTCTCATGTGAATCAACGGAAAGAATTGCTCTTGTGCTTTCGCTTTCCGAATATCCCAGTGAAACAAGTGCAGCGAGTGCATCCGCTTCCTCTCTTCCGAGATCAGCCTTGGGAGTAACGGGACTTTTTCCTCCCGCATATTTAGCCGCAAGACTTTCATCGGACAAATCAACTTTGCCTTTAAGCTCAATGATGATCTTACCTGCAGTCTTAGCGGAAATTCCCTTAGCCTTGGACAGAGCCTTGATATCGTCACTGATCACCGCATATCTTACGGAATCGGCATCCATTACGGACAAAAGAGAAAGGGCACTCTTGGGACCGACACCCGATACGGAGATAAGTTTTTTAAACATATCAAGCTCATCCCTGTCCGAAAACCCATACAGCTGGAATGTATCTTCGGCCACCTGGGTATAAGTATAAAGTTTTACATGATCTCCCACTGATCCGATCTCGGTAGAACATCTTCCGGTTATATTGACGTTTATTCCGAGACCGCCGATATCGATGACACACATATCGGTTTCAAGAAGATCAAGGATTCCTTCTACAAATGCAAACACAGTAAACTAAGTCCTTCCGGCTTATTTGCCTTCGTTGATGAAGTTAACAAGTCCGCCTGCAGCAATAAGCTTCTGCATGAACTCGGGGAATGCCTGTCCCTGATAGGAAGTTCCCTTTGTGATATCTGTTATGATACCGGTATTGAAATCAATCTCAACCTCATCTCCGGCATCGATGTTCTTGGAAGCTTCGGGACATTCAATGATGGGAAGACCTATATTGATGGCATTACGATAGAAAATTCTGGCGAATGTCTCAGCAATCACACAGGATACACCTGATGCCTTAATGGAAATGGGTGCATGCTCTCTTGATGAACCGCATCCGAAATTCTTGGCTGCTACGATAATATCGCCCTTATTTACTTTCTTGGTAAATTCCTTATCGATATCCTCCATGCAGTGTGTTGCAAGCTCGGCAGGATCCGAGGAATTAAGATATCTTGCGGGGATTATTACATCGGTGTCTACATTGTCACCGTATTTAAATACTCTTCCTTTAGCGTTATCCATTATATATATCTCCTTCTATTACAGATCTTCGGGACAAGCGATGAAACCTTTTATAGCACTTGCTGCAGCAACAGCAGGGCTTGCAAGGTAAACTTCGGAGTCAACATGTCCCATACGGCCTACAAAGTTTCTGTTGGTCGTAGATACGCATCTTTCACCTGCAGCCATGACGCCCATATAACCGCCGAGGCAGGGGCCGCATGTGGGAGTTGAAACAACACATCCGGATTCAATGAAGATCTTAAGAAGTCCTTCTTCAAGACACTGCATATAAACGGCCTGAGTTGCGGGAAGTACGATTGCTCTCATTCCCTTGGCTATATGTCTGCCCTTGAGGATCTCTGCGGCGATCCTCATATCGGAGATACGTCCGTTTGTACAGGAACCGATTACAACCTGGTCGATCTTAACATCGCCCTCTTTGTGAACCTGATCTATTGTATGAGTATTCTCGGGAAGATGAGGGAAGGAAATTGTAGGACGAAGTTCATTAAGATTGATCTCATAAACCTCATCATACTCGGCATCCTCATCAGCTTCGAATATCTTGTACTCTCTCTTGGTATGCTCTTTAAGGTACTCAACTGTCTTATCGTCTACGGGGAAGATACCGTTCTTTCCGCCTGCTTCGATAGCCATGTTTGCAACGGTAAATCTGTCATCCATGGAAAGAGATGCAACTCCGGGGCCAACGAACTCCATGGACTTGTAAAGAGCTCCGTCAACACCGATCATTCCGATAATGTGAAGGATAAGATCCTTACCGCTTACATCCCCCTCAAATTCTCCATTAAGAACGAACTTAATAGCGGAGGGAACCTTAAACCATGCCTTACCGGTAGCCATTCCAGCAGCCATGTCGGTAGAACCTACACCGGTTGAAAAAGCACCGAGTGCACCGTATGTACAAGTATGGGAATCAGCACCGATGATAACATCACCGGGAACCGTAAGACCTTTTTCGGGAAGAAGTGCATGCTCAATACCCATCTCACCGACTTCGAAATAGTTGGTGATCTCATTCTTACGTGCAAATTCTCTTACGCACTTGCAGTGTTCTGCAGACTTTATATCCTTGTTGGGTACAAAGTGATCGGGAACAAGGGCTATCTTGTCCTTGTTGAACACACCGTCAACCTTCATTTTCTCGATCTCGTGAATGGCAACGGGGGAAGTAATATCGTTACCAAGAACAAGATCAAGTTCAGCCATGATAAGATCCCCGGCCTTAACCGATTCAAGTCCGGCAGCTCTTGCCAGGATCTTTTGAGTCATTGTCATTCCCATCTTAAAAATCCTCTTTCTATAACTTATAATTTGCTCACCATAAGCCGTATTATTATATCATCTTTTTGCTTATATATCAGCATTTATACAAGATTTTGAATAAAAAAACGGCTCCGATCTGAATTAACCGAAGCCGATAGAAAATCGTGTATATCGTAGTGTTCAGAAAATCCGCAAACGTTCTTCTGCGGGGATATAATAAGGACTTGTTTCGTCAATATCATAAGTCTCATAGAATTCATCAAACTGACCCAAGACATAATTTATCCTGGCTTTAGCCATCAGATGAACATCCGATGAATACTCTTCGATATCATTTTCCCCATAGATACCGTAATTTGTCCTAGCATATGTTCTGAAAAACAGGTCTAAGTCAGCATCTTCTGTTTCAGCCAGAATATTTAAGCAGGTCCTGACAGCGAAGAGATCCGCATAAGTCTCATCACATATCAGATCACCGGAGATAACACAATCATCATAAACCAACTTTCCATCAAAGAAATCTTTTATAAGATTTACTTTTTCCATATATGCATCGTAATCATCATCTGTGATTATGGGGTCGTAATAACCCGTTTCGTCATATAAGATACCTAAAGAATCGCTTGAATGACCGATTTCATGTGCAGCAAATGCACCCAGATATCCCAGTTTTTCTTCCGGTGATTCTCCTTCGTTATAATATAGATCGCATAACATACCTGAAGATAAAAGCAGGCAATTAAATTGACGATAATAGAGCGCCGTACAGGAATTTACATCATGACCGAAAGGTGCTCTGTCCGTATCAGAAAAATAAGACTGGATCATTTCAAATCTTAATGCATCAGCTCTTAATCCGATCAGATCATTAACGGGATTTCCGTCGATCAAATATCCGTTTAAGAAATAATTATGTCCGTTTTGTCCGATATACTGAGTCAGCCTTGATATTTTTACTTTTGCAAGTTCCTTGGCATCATCACTTAACCAGTCCACCCCGGTGATAACTCCTATCGAAGCGGTTTTGACTTGAAGAAGTAAAGAATTGATCTCTTTCAGATCCTGATCGGAATAATACTTTTTCATCACCTCTCTTGCGATGACATCCGGTGCATTGTTCAAAATATACATAACCGCGATCTCATCGCATGATAAAGCTCTTCCTGCCTGCGTGACATTTAAAAAATCATATCCCGAGAAATATACAACCCATAATGAGGAAACAAATAAATAATCCTTTAATTTATCAACATTATCCCGGACAAAGATAGTGTTGTAAAAATCAATAATCGAAGTGTTGCATAGAATATATCCATGAGTTCCGTAACCGTTAAGGCTGCCGACGATATCAATAACCGGAACAGTAAGCCCTGCATCATTAACGCCTTCAGAGTTATAGTAGTACAGATCGGATATATATTCTTCACTGTCTAGGAATGCATCAATCTTTTCTTCAATTTCGAAAGCATTAGATAAAAATTCGTCGATTCTTGAATCGTCATATCCGAGATCATTAAGATACTGCCGAAACGTCATGTCATCGTTTTGAATATCTAAAGAATCATTTATCTTATCCAAAAAATACTTCTCGGATTTCGGAACAATATATGAAATATTATTCCATTGATAGTCGGGCCTTACGGAAATATTGATCAGATAATTGACCATTGCATATTCCGGTTTGGAATATAGATCATATAGATCGTTGAGTGAACCGGCATCATCAATCTGTTCAAGATAAGCTTTTATGGCTTCAGACCTGCTGTCCATATTCGAATAATCGGTAAGTTCATTATATAGAATAACAACTTTATATAATGCATCTTCTTCACTTAACGAAGAAATATCAGCAGATTCCAGTATTTCTTTCACATGATCTATATAATCAAGATATGCAGTTGAATTATAGGTAATACTGTCCGAATAACCTGCCAGATCAGAATACAATTCACCGTTAACGAATTCATCAAAATCGTAGATCGGCTGACCGTTATCCGAGATTTTATCGGAATCTGGAGTATCTAACGATATCTCTTCCTGCAGCATGGCCTCAGAATCCAAAAAAGACGTTCCTTCATTATTTCTCGGAGAACATCCGATAAGACAAAAGATCAATGAAAAAGAAATAACCAGAGAAAACCACTTTTTAGAACAACGAACGATTTTAGATTTCATCACAGTACTCCCAATAAAAAAAATGCCCCAGCCCTTTGATTATATCAAAAGACAGGGACATTTTATATATTCAGCAGATTAGTTGTTGATGAACTTATCAGCTTCGTTGTTCCAGCTGTAAAGCTTTCTTACTTCCTCACCAACCTTCTCTGACTGGTGCTCTGCAGCAAGCTTTCTCATAGCCTTGAAGTGAACCTGACGTCCTGCAGGGCTCATCTCCTGAAGGAACTCGGAAGCGAAGGTACCATCCTGGATATCGGCAAGGATTTTCTTCATAGCCTTCTTGGTATCCTCGGTAACGATCTTGGGTCCGGTGATATAATCGCCGTACTCAGCAGTGTTGGAGATTGAATATCTCATTCCTGCAAAACCTGACTGATAGATGAGGTCAACGATGAGCTTCATCTCGTGGATGCACTCAAAGTATGCATTTCTGGGATCGTATCCTGCCTCAACAAGAGTCTCAAAACCAGCCTGCATAAGTGCGCAAACACCGCCGCAAAGCACAGCCTGCTCACCGAAGAGGTCAGTCTCGGTCTCGGTTCTGAAGGTGGTCTCAAGAAGTCCTGCTCTTGCTCCGCCGATTCCGAGTCCGTAAGCCTTAGCCATATCCCAAGCCTTACCTGAAGCGTCCTGATATACAGCGATGAGACAAGGAGTTCCCTTTCCTGCCTGGTACTCACTTCTAACGGTGTGTCCGGGAGCCTTGGGAGCGATCATTGCTACATCAACATCAGCGGGAGGAACGATGCATCCGAAGTGGATGTTGAATCCGTGAGCGAACATGAGCATGTTACCTGCTGAAAGGTTGGGCTCGATGTCCTTCTTGTACATATCAGCCTGAAGCTCATCATTGATGAGGATCATGATAATGTCAGCCTTCTTTGCAGCTTCTGCTGCGGTATAAACGGTAAATCCCTGCTCCTCAGCTCTCTTCCAGCTCTTGGAACCCTCGTAAAGACCGATAATGACGTTGCATCCGGACTCCTTAAGGTTGAGTGCGTGTGCATGACCCTGGCTGCCGTATCCGATAATGGCAATGGTCTTGCCCTCGAGAAGGGAAAGATTACAATCTTCCTGATAAAAAATCTTGTTAGCCATGATAAATACCTCCGTTTTAAAATTGGCTTTTATTCATTAACTGCATTAAGGCAGATAAGTGACGTTTTCGCTTCCTCTTGAAAGACCTGCGATACCGGTTCTGGCAACTTCAAGTATCTCATGTCCGTCGAGAAGTCCGATAAATGCATCGATCTTGGACTGGTTACCGGTGATCTCAATGATGACCGAATCACTTCCCACATCGATGATGTTTCCTCTGAAGATTCCGGCAAGAGAAACCATATCTTCTCTCTCCGATGCGGCGCATCTTACTTTGATCAGGCAGAGCTCTCTGTGAACCGAAGATTCAAAGGGAAGTTCCTTTACATCCCTGACATCCTCAAGCTTTGCAACCTGCTTTTCGATCTGCTCGATGATCTCCTCATCTCCGCAAGTTACGATGGTGATCCTTGAATACTTGGGATCTGCAGTGACTCCCGCAGTAATGCTCTCGATATTATATCCTCTTCGTGAAAAGAGACCGGATATTCTGCTGAGTACACCTGAATTGTTATCAGCAAGAAGCTGAAGAACCATTTTCTGCATAAATATTCACCTATCAATATAGTAAAACCGTAACTTTAAATACTTTACCGCTTTACTACGCTAATGTCAACGTCCTTATGTAACTATTTTTGCTTAATTCTGCTCATTTTCGGAGCATTTTGCAAGAGCAAGGGTTCCGGTACGCGCAACCTCTACAATGGATATGGAGCGGAACATCTCCAAAAGCAGTTTTATTTTCTCTGGAGATGCACAGATCTGGATCATCATATAGTGAAGACTCATGTCCACGATCTCGGCCTTCATCACCTCACAGATCTCCATGATCTCCGCACGGTTATTCTTGTTATACTTGATCTTCATAAGCATGAGCTCGCGGGAGACGCACTGAACCTCAGTAAAGGTCTTGACCTTGATGACATCAAGCTTTTTATTCAGCTGCTTCTCGATCTGCTCAAGAGTTCTTTCATCACCGCTTGATACGATCGTCATGGAAGATACGGTAGGATCGTCGGTCTCTCCAACAGCCAATGAATCAATGTTGAAATTTCTTCGTGAAAAGAGACCACTGACTTTGGAAAGAACACCGGCCCTGTTTTCTACATTTACGGAATAAATTCTTTTATTCATACTCTTCCACCTACTTTACTCAGGCTTAACCACATCTTTGGGATCGACAATGCACTCGAGAAGGACATTCTTTTTGTCATTCAAAAACTTCTTAATGACCGCCTTTGAATCCTTCATATTATCGAGTCTTAAATAATCGAAACCATAGGCTGCGGCAATGTGCTCAAGATCAGGATCTCCGTCAAGCTTGACCATGGAGTAATCATCATTGTAAGTATAATGCTGATATTCTCTTACCATTCCAAGGTATCCGTTTCTGAGAACGACTATCTTGGCCTGGACATTATGCTGCACGAAAGTAGCAAGTTCACACATGGACATCTGGAAGCCGCCGTCTCCGCAAACCGCAACGGTCTGTCTCTTGGGAGCAGCGATCTTTGCTCCGAGGGCCGCAGGAATTGCATATCCCATGGTTCCCATACCGCCGCTGGTAAGCATTCTGCCCTTTCCGATGACAATATTTGCACAGGACCAGATCTGGTTCTGTCCTACATCCGCTACATAGATACTTCCGTCGATCATATCGGTTGTAAGCTGTTTAACAAACTCTGCGGGATCAACATACTTGGATGAAGGCTTTCTGTTAGGCTTAAAAGCTTTCCTTGCTTCAGTAAGTTCTTTAACCCATGCGGAGTAATCGGCATCAGTATCGGAAGAGGTAAGCTCTTCGAGGATAGCCTCGGCATCTCCTACAAGAGGAATGGTTGAATATGCATTCTTACCAATCTCTGCGGGATCTACATCCATATGGATGAGAGTTTTATTACCGTTACTGATAAGCTCAGGTCTGTTGACGGCACGGTCTGCCACACGAGCTCCGATCATGATGATAACGTCCGCATCGTTCATTGCCTTGTTGGCATAAGGCTTTCCGTTATTTCCCACCATTCCGAAATAAAGAGGATGGGCGGTGGGAAGAACTCCGATACCCATCATTGTAGAAACAACGGGGATTCCTTTCTTTTCGGCAAATTTCTGAAGTTCATCATCTGCATTTGCTAGGAAAACACCGCCGCCCGCACAGATAATGGGCTTCTTGGCATTCTCAAGTTCACGGATGACTTTCTTTATCTGCTGACCGTTACCTTTGAAAGTAGGTTTATAGGTTCTGAGATTGACCTCTTCGGGATAACGGAAATTTTTAAGAGTCTGATTCTGGATATCAATGGGAATATCGATAAGAACGGGTCCCTTTCTTCCGGTAGAAGCAATATAAAACGCTTCCTTCATGATACGGGGAAGGTCGTTTGCATCCTTAACGAGATATGAATATTTAACGAATGACTCCACAGCTCCTGTGATGTCTGCTTCCTGGAAAACATCGGATCCGAGAAGTTCTGAATTAACCTGACCCGTGATTATGATCATGGGTATGGAATCTGCAAAAGCAGTGGCAATTCCGGTGATCACATTGGTAGCACCCGGGCCGCTTGTTACGGCACACACACCGGGTTTTCCGGAGATCCTGGCTTCACCGCTCGCCATATGAGCTGCATTCTGCTCGGTTCTGACAAGAATGGTTCTGATATCGGACTGAAGGATGCTGTTATAAAAAGGACATATAGCAACTCCGGGATATCCGTAAACGTTTTTAACACCTTCTATTTCAAGACATTTAACTATCGCATCTGCACCGATCATTGGGCACATCCTCCTAAATCCGTGACACCTTGGGCGTACCCTTTTGTCACAGGAATGATTATTCTATGTGACGTTGGGGACGTACCCCTTTGTCACCGGTATTTAAAATTATTAAACTTTCTATAGCTTGTGACAAAGGGGTACGTCCCCAACGTCATAACGGCATTCCTAAAAGCTGCTTAGCCACTCGGACGGCTTCGGCTGCATCTGAGGAATATCCGTCAGCTCCGATCTCACGGGCATACTCTTCCGTTACGCAGGCGCCTCCGACCATAACTTTAATGTCCAGACCTTTTTCCTTAACCAGTTCAATGGTCTCTTTCATATGTATCATGGTTGTGGTCATCAGAGCCGACAGGCATATGATCCTGGCTCCCTTAGATATTGCCTCATTAACAATATCTTCAGCCTTTATATCCTTGCCCATATCTATGACTTTAAAACCGTAATTTCCAAGCATCATGGAAACAAGGTTCTTACCTATATCGTGAATATCCCCTTCAACAGTAGCTATAACTACGCTGGGAGCATCATCACCCGCACTTGCCGCTGCCAGGAGCGGCTCAATCACGGCTATTGTAAGCTTCATGCTTTCAGCCGATGATATAAGCTGCGGAAGGAAATATTTACCTTTATCAAAAAATACTCCAACCTGATTGATGGCAGGTATAAGCGCTTTATTTAATATCTCGGAAGCCTGTATTCCTTTGTCCAAAGCCGCCTTTGCAGCCTGAGGAGCAGCGCTTCTGTTTCCGCTGACGACGTCTTTATAAACATCCTGAAGTTCGGCAGGCACATCCGAGTCTCCGCTTCCGTCAGAAGATTTCACGGCTTTTTTCTCAGATGCGGTACCCGAAGATGCTGCGCTTTTAAGAAGTTCTTCTTTGGCTTCACGTTCTTCTTTCAGTCTTGCTGCAGTATTAATGTATTCAAGGTCGCTGCCTTCTTTATTCAAAAGAAGATCCGTTGCCCTTGCCGCAGCCACAAGAAGTTCCTGTCCCGGATTAGATATTGCCATGGTAAGACCGTTTGCTATGGCAAGGGTAAGGAATGCGGCATTCACATAACTTCTTTCGGGAAGACCGAATGATATGTTAGACAATCCTGTAACGGTCGCAAAACCGTTATCATGGGCATATCTGATGGTTTCAAGGGTCTTAACACCCTGACTCTGATCAGCACCCACAGTCTGCACCAGACCGTCAACAACTATGTTTTCAATGGTGAGCCCAAGTTCAACTGCACGTTTATATATGATATCAATTATCTCTTTCTTTTCATCAAGATCCTTGGGAAGACCTTTTTCGGAAAGAGGTAAAAGAATAAATACGGCACCATACTTGGCGACCGTAGGTAAAAGCTTTTCGAATTTTGCAGGCTCAAGTGAAACGGAATTTACAAGAGCTCTTCCGGGATAATGCCTTAATGCTGCTTCGAGGATCTCGGGAGAACTGGAGTCAAGACAAAGAGGAAGACTTGTCGCCTGAGTTACTTCATCAATAACTCTGAGCATCATTGCCATCTCGTCGATTCCGCCCATGCCCACGTTTATATCAAGAACACCGGCCCCTTTTTCTTCCTGCTCGGTGGCAAACTGAAGAACTCTGTCGGTATTTCCTTCTCTAAGTTCGGCCTGAAGAGCTTTCTTACCCGTAGGATTGATTCGCTCTCCGACTATTATGAACTTTCCGTCCAGTCCGAATGAAAGAGTTTTTCTTTCACTTGAAAGATACCTTATACCGTCTTTGCGGTAATCGCTTCTTTTCACAGGACCTCTTCCGAAGGCATTTACGATCGCGTCGATATATCTGCTGTCAGTTCCGCAGCATCCGCCCAGGATCTGTGCTCCCGCATCAACAAGAGCTGCCATCTCCTCCGCAAAAAGATCGGGGCCCATCCTATAGACGGTTTTGTTTTCTTCATCAAGTTCGGGAAGTCCCGCATTGGGCTTGGCGATAATGGGGATTCGGGTGTTAGCGGCCATATCCGCAACTATCTGAACCATGTCCTTGGGACCGGTTGAACAGTTTACTCCTATAGCGTCCGCTCCAAGGCTTTCACACACAACGGCGCCCGTAACCGCATCCGTACCGAAAAGCGTTCTGCCGGAGCTTTCAAAGGTAAGTGTGACCATTACGGGAAGTTTCGAAACTTCCTTGGCGGCGATCAGTGCCGCTCTGGTCTCCGCAAGACTCATCATGGTCTCAACAACCAAAAGATCGCATCCGTGCTTTTCAAGAAGCGTGATCTGTTCTTTGTAAACATTAATAAGATCTTCAAGATCCAAATTGCCGATGGGCTTAAGCTGACGGCCCGTCATGGTGATATCACCGGCTACAAGAACCTTTCTGTCCTTACACTCATCAGCGGCCTGTCTGGAGATCCCGCAAAGAGTTTTTATAAGTTCATCAGCCTGATCCTTTAAACCGTACTCATCAAGCTTGATTGAATTGGCCGTGAAAGTAGGCGCATATAAAATATCGGTACCTGCCTGAACATAACTCCTCTGAAGATCGAGCATCACATCGGAATGCTCACATATCCATTTCTCGGGGCACACGCCTGAAGGCATACCTGCCTTGGCGAGATTGGTTCCGCACGCACCGTCCAAATATATGATCCTGTCTTTGGTAAAGTCTTTAAATTCCGCTTTATTCATAAAAAAAATCGTCTTAATAAATATTTATACAAATACGACAATATCTTATAACAATTCAGTAAAAAATGAAATAAGAAAAGCCCGAGAGTCGCTCCTCTCAGGCTTTATGAAAATATGAATCAATGTCTGTCGTCCATCTTACGGTATTCCACATGCTCGCCCACATACTTGAATGCAGGTCTTACGATCTTACCGCCGTTAACAAGCTCTTCGAGACGATGTGCACTCCAGCCTGACATTCTTGCGATCGCAAAAAGAGGTGTAAAGAGCTCTTCGGGAATTCCAAGCATTGAATATACAAATCCGCTGTAGAAGTCAACATTGGCACAAACAGGCTTGTGAATACCCTTATTCTCGGCGATCAGCTTCTTTGCAATACGCTCGACTCTGTCATAGAACTCGAATTCTTTTACAAGATCCTTTTCAACTGCGAGAGTTCGAGCATATTCTTTGAGAAGAACTTCTCTGGGATCGGATAATGTATAAACCGCATGTCCCATACCGTAGATAAGTCCGGCTCCGTCAAAAGCTTTCTTATCAAGGATCTTCTTGAGATAAGCTTCGATTTCCGCATCATCATCAAGGTTTACAATATTCTCTTTAAGGTTTCTGAACATTTCCTGAACCTTAAGATTGGCACCGCCGTGCTTGGGACCTTTAAGAGATCCGATGGAAGCTGCAGTTGATGAATATGTATCGGTTCCTGATGAAGTAACGACGTGAGTAGTAAATGTAGAGTTATTTCCTCCGCCGTGATCTGCATGAACAATAAGTGCTATATCGAGAACCTTTGCTTCAAGCTGTGTATAATGGCCGTCAGGTCTCAGCATCTGAAGGATATTCTCGGAAAGGGACAGGTTCTTTTTAGGATTCCTGATAATAAGCGCATCATCCTTCCTGAAGTGCATGTAAGAATGATATGAATAAACTGCGATCAAAGGAAGCTTATTGATCAGTTCAAGGCTCTGTCTTAATACATTCTCGGGAGTGATGTCATCAGGACTCTTATCATAGGTATAGAGAGTAAGAACACATCTCTGAAGAGCATTCATGATATTTCCGTTTGAAGCCTTCATGACGACATCTCGTACAAATCTTGCACCAAGCTCCTGAAGATTACTGGATACATGAAGATATGCATCAAGCTCTTCCTGATTGGGAAGGTGTCCGAAAAGAAGGAGGAATGAGACCTCCTCAAATCCGTGGATCCTGTCTCCCAAGTTATTGACTATATCCATGACGTTGATTCCCTGGTAATAGAGTCTTCCGTCACAGGGAACTTTGTCTCCGTCTACGATATCGAACGCAACTACATCGGATACTTCGGTAAGACCCGTAAGAACGCCCTTTCCGTTAGCATCACGGAGACCTCTTTTAACGTCATATTCAACATAAAGGTTATTATCTATTTTACGGACTTCGTGAAGTTCATTGATAAGAAGCTCAGCATCAGACTTGATCTCCTCGATCTCCAGCAGGTCCGGCATTTCAATTTTTTCTTTATCTTCGTACATAACAACCCTCCGGATATACAAAAAAAGTACAGCACCGTGTACCCATGTATTAATGTATACAACATATAGAGTTAAAAATCAAGAGAAATATAATGGGACCAAGTGACAGTGGGGACGCTTCATTTTTGTCACCCGGTGACAAAAATGAA
>JAGCUO010000202.1 GCA_017962825.1 Lachnospiraceae bacterium
ACTGCTCATATTTCCGATTCCTTCCTTATGAACGAATTAATTCTTTTCCCTTTATGATTCAATATATATACCCCCTGTGTATCTGCAGGGGGTGTATGAAAATGCAATTACAGATCAGGAAGCTCCTTATGATATTTCTGAGCCTGTGAATATCTGTAAAAAGGGATCTTTTTATTTTTTTTGTAATAACGTGGTTTTCTGATGATTATCTGGATCAGCTCAAATGCATGCGGATATCCGGAAAGAAACAGTTTTATTTTGTCTTTGAATGATTTTGATTCTTTTGCTTTGGTTCTCCAGGAACCTGTATTCAGATGAATCGTATAATGTTTGCCCGTCAGAGAACCGATCTCAAAATATTCTTTGGGGTATATGGTAAAATCCGATAATTCCTGATAATGGTTATTGAGCTTGAATTCCGGATAGTTTTTCAGAGCATACCATGTGATATAGTAGTTATTTGTTACGTAATCGGATATGCAGAACTTACCATCCTTCTCAACCAGCTGAAGATCACTTTTGGCATCGGTGAAGATTGTATTATCATACATGGATAAAAGCGAAGCGATGAGATCACTTCCTTTTGCGGCACCGATCATTGCGGTACCGATGCAGCAATTATAGCTGAATCCCAGAAGAACGTTATTATTCAATAAAGGATCCAGTTCTTTTTTTACGATCACATCGGTATCAAGATAGATACCGCCATACTCATATAATGCTTTTAATCTGTAGTAGTCTGAGACAAAAGCATATTTTTTCTCCGAGTAAGCTTTTTTTACAAAGTCATTCTCATCAAAAGAGCAATTGCTCTCGTCCCATCTGATTATCTTATAGTCCTTAAGTATTCTCCAGCTGTTTATGCATTCTTCAATCTCAGCAGGAAGTTCACCCATTCCAAACCAGCAGTAATGAATGATCTTGGGAATGGTCCGAAGGCCGGATTCGGTATTTTGCTGAATAGAGGTATTGCTGATAGTCGACATCTCTTAATATCCGGATCAAAGTTTATGCTGCAGATTCAATAAGGGTTTCAAAATTCCCGCTTTATACAGTATCCAGTGCCTGAACAGCTTCCCGGAAACCTTACGATCTGCTTTATGGCTGTTTATATACGGTAAGATATATTTACTGTATATATCCTTATTTATATTCTTGCGGATATATCCATACCAGATATCTCCTTTGTAAACATACCTGCATTGCCAGGGTTTGGTCGGCTGTGCATAATGTATCATCACCGGAGTATCAATTGCTTCATGTATTTCGGATGTCTGAAAATATTGATTTACGAAATCGCTGTAATGATCCTGTTTGTGGTTTACGAAGCGATATTTGACAAGAACGTTATATTTCAGTTCAAGAAATTTGATATTGTCCTTGCATACAATATTCAGGATATCCTGATCACCGAAGAACAGACGCTCTTTTGACAGTTCCAGAAATTTAGAGACCAGATCGTCCTGCCGCATCTTTTTCAGATTCATATATAACATACCGGAATTAACATATCCGGACGGATCGGGACGATCGCATGAATAGTCAAATTTGCTGATATACGGCATAGCTTCGATATCGCGAACAGCACCGAAATAATGATCGCTTATGTCAATATCAAAAACAGATGCCATGTCACCTGTAACAATGATATCACCATCTATATAAACGCAGCGATCACTGTCCGGAAGCAGTTCCGGAAGCAATAATCTGTACATTGACGGCAAAGTGGTATGCTTTATCACAAGCTTTGTATCAGAAAATGAATTCCCCATATTAATAAATGACAGGGAAAGATTCTGAAAATCACGGCTGATGGAATCGATCAGATCCTTACAGTCGGAACTGAGATCTTTTGAGATTAGAATATACACACAGTATTCTTCATCCCGATTTGAATGCTTCATCAATGAATGAATCGCTACATATGTCGGAACAGTGTAATTATCATCCGTTGAAAAAACAAATACATTCTTATTCATCCTGAACCTCAAATATATGTGACCGGTGACTGAGTGATGGATCGTCCGTTACATCAACTCAATATTTCCCCAAGCCGAATTATGCCAGTTGAGTCTTGAGTCTTCATGTTCTTCGCGATGTATCACAATATCCAATCCCTTTACGCAGTCAAGATCCGCGCCTTCACCAAATTGTTCCATGGCAAATACGGTATAAAATGTCTTGTATTCCCCGTTCTTCACCTGGGACAGATCCAGCTTGATGACACTCTCACCGGTATCCCCCGGAGCACCCTCGATCAGGTTATAAAACACCTTCGTTGCAAAAGCTCTTTCTTCCTGATCGTTGATCTCAACCCTGACTCCGACTTTTACAACATCTTTGAGAACTCTCCATTTGAGTTTGATCTCCAGTTCTTCCGTTCCGGTGATCTCACTGTCTTCATTTTCATACTCTGCACTTATAAGCCTTACGTCTTCCCTGCCGAGCCATCCCGGCCTTACATAATCCGAAAAATCCACGAATTTTTCGGTTTTAACACTTTCATTGCCAAAGTAGCGGTCACAGGCCTCTTCAGTGTCACCGTTAAAAACAAGTGTGCCATGATCAAGTATGATACAGCGCTGGCAAAGCCTTCTGACAGTTCCCATATTGTGGCTGACATAAAGGATCGTTTTGTTTTCCTGAGTTGCGATCTCACGCATCTTTTTAAGGCACTTATGCTGGAACTTCACATCTCCTACAGCCAGAACTTCATCCATGATCAGAATGTCCGCATCAAGATGAACCGCCACGGAGAATGCCAGCTTTACATACATTCCCGAAGAATACCTTTTTACAGGTGTGTCTATAAAACGTCCGCACTCGGAAAAAGCGATAATGGAATCGATCTTGGAATCGATCTCTTTCATGGTCATACCAAGGATCGAGCCATTCAGATAGATATTCTCTCTTCCCGTAAGTTCAGGATGGAAACCTGTTCCGACCTCCAGAAGACTGGCCACCTTTCCGTTAATGCAGATCTTTCCTCTCGTGGGACTTGTAATGCGGGAGATCAATTTTAACAGTGTTGATTTTCCCGCACCGTTTGACCCTATGATTCCGAGAGTCTCTCCGCGCTTTACTTCAAATGAAACATCATTCAATGCCGTAAAGCTTTCGTTATGAAGTTTGCCTGTTTTTTTATTTGCCTGCCTCTTTACGGCATCTTTCAGGGTTTCGCCGGTCACAGTTCCGAGCACATAATCTTTTCCGACATTTGAAACCTTTAAAATCACATCATCCATAATAGACCCTTCGTTTCTTTTCGAATCTTATCCAAATTATAATTTTGCAAACCTGTGCATCCGTTACAGCACTAACCTTTTCGCCTTTCAGGCAACACCTGTTCCAGCTGGGAAGATACGGCTGAGATATATTTTCCGATCACAGGATTTTTAGCTGCATCCAGAATCTCGCTGCGGACCTCTTCGTCGGACAGTTCATTCAGTTTATTCTTTATATGATTGCCGAAGGACGAAAGACAGATCTTATCAAAGTTACTGCTTACGATATTTTTCTTCAACCGCACGGCTTCTCTGAATACATGTTCCAATAAAATGGTCAGCCTGGGAAGAATAGTCTTTTGATCCAATGTATGCATTATGGAAGAATTCTGTTGTCTGTAATAATACAGATAATTTACAAGCATCACCGTGGACCGGATGCACAGTGAATATTCTGCCGCAAAACACAGATCTTCCCCAAAATTGAATTCCGTCTCGTAAAACCGCAGATCATTACTTAATACGATATCTCTTCTGTAAAGTCTGGTAGGTGCCTCCCAACCATCCCTGTAATCAAAAAGCCTGTCCGCAAGATGTGAAAGCAGTGCGTTTTCATCGGGCAACCTATATGCTTCCTGTTCGACCCTGAAATAAACGCGTTCCTCATTCTGTCTGTTTGCATCTGTCTTGATATATTCAAATACATACTGCTCGCCCTTGGCATAGCGCATTCTTTCATGCAGTACATCAAGCGCATCGGAAGGTATCCAGTCATCACTGTCCACAAACCAGAGCCACTCTCCGGAAGCTTCACTGATCCCGCGATTGCGGGCACCCGATAGTCCGGCATTTTTCTGATGGATGACTTTAGCGGTACTTTTCCGTCCCGCACGCCTATTGAACTGTTCACAAAAGCTGTCACATATTGCGGGACAGCCATCCGTGGAACCATCGTCAACCAGGATCACTTCGAAATCATCAAAATCCTGCGCCGCAACCGAATCCAGACATTCCTGCAGGTACTTTTCGGTATTATAAACAGGTATTATCAAACTAAACAGCACCGTTACTCTCCTCTTATCCTTTATACGATATCAACGAAATTCTTTTCAGTTTTTCCAAACAGGATCAGTCCTATCATGGTTATCACGATTGAAAAGACTACTCCGTATACCATTCCGGGCCAGTAGATATTGCCCGTTCCGGTAAGACAGTATCTGAAAGCTTCAACAAAAGCAGACATCGGGTTGAGATAAACGATACGCTTAAGTATAGGAGAAAGCTGTGAAACGGGATAAAGAACCGGAGAAACATACATAAGCCCCTGAACACCGATTCCCGCCACATGTCCCAGATCTCTGTATTTAACTGTCAGTGAGGAGATGATCATTCCCAGGGAAGTTCCCATAAATGAAGACAAAAGCAGAAGCGGTATCATTCCCAAAAGCGGAAGTCCCGTAAAAACCACGTCTCCGCGTATCAGGTAATAGGCCCACACACCGGCACACACAACGAGCTGAATAAGGCACTTCATCATATTCAGCAATCCGTTTGCAACCGGAACAGCCAGTCTGGGAAAATAGACTTTTCCGAATAAATATGCATTTTCCATCAGCACCCTGGTATTACCCAGAAAACAGGAAGCAAACAGTGTCCAGATAATATTACCCGATAAACAGAAAAGGAAATACGGGATCCCGTCGGAATCCATATTCCCGACGTAACCGAATACCAGAGTAAAGATACCTGTATTAAAGACCACACCGAAGATCATCCAGAACGGTCCCAGGACAGTCTGCTTATACTGAACGGAATAATTACGCTTATACAGCATCCATATCAGACTTCGGAACTGCCACAGTTCACGAAGGTTAAAATTCCATAATTTCGGCTTTCCATCAATCTCAACCTGCCACTTGCTATCCATAATTCTCCAATCCTGATCACATCATAATTGTAATTGCATATCGGGAATGTACAGATCATCCCCGGAGATAATCTTTATTCCGAAAAGAGCATCTCTTCGATCTCACGGAATCTCTGATCCTGATCGATGATCTTTCTACGTTCAAGGATCTTTTCTTTGTAATGCTTCTGTAACGAGGGATCGTCCAATACCTTTTTCATTCCCTCATAGATTCCCTTGACCGAAGGCTCCATGACCAGACCGTATTCGTTATCACCGACCAGCTCTCTGACGCCGGAACAGTCGGTCAAAAGAAGGGGAGTTCCCAGGATAGCAGCCTCCTGGCTCACCAGAGAATATCCTTCGAAGATTGACGTGGACAACAGCCAATCGGCCATTTTCATATATTTCTGAGGATTGCTGCGGAGTCCGATGAATTTAACATTCTGAATGTGAAGTCTGTCCATACTTCTCATAATGCGCTTATATTCATCGCCCCAGTTTTCTTTTCCGCCTATGACCACAACATCGAATTTATACCCATCTTCTTCCAGCATATGAGCAGCTTCCAAAAGAAGATCAAATCCTTTTTGATAGTTGATCCTTCCGACGGCAACGAATAAGGGCCTGTCCGGATCCTTTTCGATGTCGTTAACAGGTTCATTACCCTGATACTGTATAAAGTCCACATTCAAAGGATTATATTTCACAACATAATTGCCGGTATCTCCCAGCACATTGATCAGTGACTTCTTTATATCCTCGGAAACACAGACCA
>JAGCUO010000203.1 GCA_017962825.1 Lachnospiraceae bacterium
ATCCCCCTCCCAGCTACAATAAGCATCGAAAGGCCACACTTTACTTGATTCCGATGCCTTTCATACCCCTCCAAGCTACAATCAGCATCGAAAGGACACACTTTCCCTGTTTTCGATGCTTTTCATCCCATCGGATCTCGGAATAAGCATCGAAGGCACACACTCTCCCTGTTTCCGATGCCTTTCCGGCTCCACCCGACCGAAAAAAGCATCGAAAGGCCACACTTTCCTTGTTTTTGATGCCTTTCCGGCTCCACCCGACCGAAAAAAGCATCGAAAGCACCCACTTTCCCTGTTTCCGATGCCTTTCATCCCCCTCCAAGCTACAATAAGCATCGAAAGGCCATACTTTCCCTGTTTCCGATGCCTTTACCACCCGACCCCGGAATAAGCATCAAAAAAAGACCGGATCATACGATCCGGTCCTTTAGAGCTCATTATTTGATCAAAAAGGGATCAATCCTGTGTGTAAGGAAGGATTGCCATCTGACGAGCGCGCTTGATAGCGGTGGTAAGCTCTCTCTGGTGCTTAGCACAGTTGCCGGTGATACGGCGGGGAAGGATCTTTCCTCCCTCAGAGATATACTTACGAAGCTTGTTAGCATCCTTGTAATCGATTACGTTGTCCTTACCGCAGAAAACGCACACCTTTCTACGTCTTGCGTGCATTCCGCCCCTTCTTCTGGCCGGTCCTTCCGGTCTCTCAGATTTGGTATATGCCATGATTGCCTCCTGCAAACTAAAAACGTGTTAGCTGAATGGGAGCTCTTCTACAAGTCCGTCAGGAATGTTCAGGAAATCATTTCCGCCTGCTGCGGAACCCTGGGACTGGGAACCTGAGTTGTAAGAACCTTCGGATGAAGAATTCTTGCTCTCAGCGAATTCAACGTCTTCAACCATGATACGAACGTCGTAAACCTTCTGACCATCCTTATTCGTATAGTTGTTATTCTGAAGTCTTCCGGACACAACAACTTTGGTGCCCTTCTTCAAGTATCTTTCTACGAACTCGGCCTGCTTGCCGAAGGATGTACAATTGAAGAAATCCGCATCAGGCTCGCCTTCACGCTTAAACCTGCGGTCCACCGCGATACTGTACCTGGCAAAAGTCGTGCCTGAAGTTGAACTGCTTACCTCGGGGTCTCTGGTGAGTCTTCCCATTAAAATAACTTTATTCATAAGTTTATCTCCTTATGCTTCGTCCTGTCTTACGCATAAGTATCTGATGACGCCGTCCATAATTCTCATGCGGCTCTCGATCTCTGAATTCTGATCGCCTTCTGCTTCAAAATGAATGAAGTAGTAGTAGCCTTCGGTCATCTTCTGGATTTCGTAAGCGAGCTTTTTCTTGCCCCACTCTTCTACATCCGCGATTTTTCCGCCGAATCTCTCAACAAGTGCCTTGCACTTATCAACTACAGCGGTGCGTGCGTCGTCTTCGATCATTGCGCTGACAACGACAGCTAATTCATACTTTTTCATGCTGTTACCTCCTTTTGGTCTCTGGCTCGCACTCATAGTGCGAACAAGGAAAATATATCACGGAGTTTCAATATATCATCCCGCGAATAGTAAATCAAGCGTTTTTTAATCCCCAAAAAACACTTATTAAGAAGAATCCCCTTTTTTATACCTGTTTTTACCCGATTTTTCAACCTCCGGTTTAAAGTTCACGATATATTCTTCTTGTAATTTGATATTATTTTATCGTGTTACAATAAATTTGTGTTGACATCCGATAATTTAGGGTTTATATTGTCCGAGGAAAGGCAACAAGCCTTCAAGGGAGGTACTTTATGAGTCAGAAAAGCTTGGCCAGATGGATCAAAGGAATCCTGCTTGGGTTTGCTTCATTCGGAATTATCTTCTGCATATGTGCCGTTTACTTCGGAGTAATACCTCTTTTCGGCAGAGACGTCTTCTACGATGACAAAGCGCATCTATTCATGCCATGGATGTTTTTCCTGCTGATAACGGCAATCCCCTGCTACATCTTCCTTGTCATGGGATGGAAAATAGCGGTAAACATCGAGAACGACAGATCCTTCTCTGCAGAGAACGCGGCATATCTTAAAAAGATGGCATATCTTACTCTCGGCGACACCATTTTTTTCGCCCTCGGGAACATTGTTTTCCTGTTTCTTAACCTGAGTCATCCGGCAATGCTTCTCGCATCTCTGGTCATCGATTTCCTCGGCGTCTCGATTTCGGTAGGATGCGCTGCGCTGTCCCATCTGGTACAGAAAGCCACCGAGATCCAGGCCGAGAATGAACTTACGATCTAGGAGGGCACGCTATGGACGAAGACAAGATCATATTCAACATAGACGTAATGCTCGCCCGGAGAAAAATGAGCGTAAGCGAGCTTGCGGATAAGGTAGGCATCACACTTGCCAATATGTCCATCCTTAAAACCGGCAAAGCAAAAGCCATCAAGGTGGACACTCTGTGCAAATTATGTAAGGCGCTGGACTGCCAGCCCGGAGATTTACTGGAGTATCAAAAGGGTGACTGACCCGTAGGAGGAATATTATGGAACTGTTCAGATATAAACGATCATTTAAAAAAGCTCTTTTATGGGCGGCACTTGCGATACTGTTCATTTACAGAAACAGAGCTTCGATAGCATATCCTTTTTTCATGGCATCTACACTTGCCATCATCGCATGGGATGCTAAGACCATGGGCAAAAGCCTTATCAGAAATATCGAAGGCAAGATCGATATCAAATTATTCTATTGCATCAGCCTCATGCTTCTGTCCATTGATAAATGCCTTACCGCTTCAAGCGGCATTCTGTTTGGAGACGGACTCGGAATACTGCTTCTCTTCTCCTGTCTGCTTTTGAAGCTGTATTCCAATCAGGAAGACAAAGAGATCACTACAATGCTCATCAAGCTGGCAGATTTCTTTGTGGTTCCCCTCGCAAACATCGCCAAACCTTTCATCGATGCATCTGCTGCCAGGCAAGCCAGATCAATGGCAACCCTCGGAGCGGATCAGACTTTAGAGGAAAGCAAGAGTAAGAAAACCTTCAAAAGTGTTATCATAGGCCTTCTTATAGCGATACCTCTTCTCTGGATCATCATCGCACTCCTTGCATCTGCGGATCTTGTCTTCGGTAAAATGGTAAAAGACATCCTCTCATGCATCAAATTCCCCAAAATAGACGAGGACTGGATCGGAGTACCCTTCAAGTTCTTCCTTTCATTCCTGGCATTCTATACCTGGATCGCATGCCTTCCCGCAGAGAATTTCTATGAGAAAAAAGAAGGAAGGCGCTTCGATGCAACCGTAGCCATTACATTCAACAGCCTCATAGCATTTGTATATCTCCTCTTCAGCGGTATCCAGTTCGTATATCTCGTAGGACAGATGGAACTCCCCTCAGGATACACCTATGCAGAGTATGCTCACGAAGGCTTCTATCAGCTCCTTGCGGTTACGATCTTAAATCTGATGCTTGTGTCATTTTGTAAGAAGCACTTTGCGGATAACAAAATACTCAAAGCCATACTCGTCATCATCAGCCTCTGCACTTACGTAATGATCGCATCATCGGTTCTCAGAATGTATCTCTATGTAAAGGTATATGGCCTTTCACATTTAAGAGTATATGTTCTCTGGCTCCTTGTTGTACTTACCGTTTGGACCACCATTCTCATCACGGGAATCTTCAAAGAAGGAATCCACTACTTCCGGATCATCACCGTATTTGTAACAGTATGGTACCTGATCTTAGCTTTTTCCTTCCCCGACAGATGGATCGTTTCATACGATTTAAGCCTTAGCAATCCTCCCAGCGATATCCGCTATGTGGACTATCCCGATGCAGCAGATATCGTATACGAATACGGCGATGAGGATATATGGCACACCTACACGATTTATACCTCAGACACCATCACCGAGTACCGTAAAAAGAACATCCTTGAGCGCGCTCGCGAATTCAATTTCTCCGAAGACGCAGGAATCAATATTATAGATCAATAAGATGACAATTGGGGACGTACCCCTCTGTCAGGAAGATCACCTGACAGAGGGGTACGTCCCCATTGTCATCTACTCTTATACTAATCCGAATCCCAGGAAAGTAAATCTCTTTGCAGGATCCGTGATCCTTATCTCAACATCTCTCTCCTTAACCGGGCCGCCTCTGTGTGCGATGAGCACGTTACAGTGCTGCCATCCGATTATGTGAGGATCTATGGTCAGAACCTTTTCTCCGTCGATATAAACCTCTGCGATTCCAACACCGGGATCTGCTGAATCCATATATCCCACCAGGATAACCGAAGATTTGATGCGTGCTTTGAATACCGGTTCGCCGCTTCCGTCTCCCGGATAGAGCCATTCGCCCTTAAACTCCGGTGTACCCTTCAGGTCAAGATCTCTCTCAACCATCTGAAGTTCCGTGCTTTCTCCGGTAAATCCACCGAAGTCATAGCTTAATACGGCAGGACACTTGTCTATGTTATATCTGTTTACCAGATAAGTGTTCTCAAACTCTCCGCCCTTGGGAGGAGTGATTCCTGTGATATCAAGATCATCCTCATCATCCGCTTCGTCCGCAGCTTTAAACAGGTTAATAAGGCTGTCAGCCATTATACGATGTCCAAGGCTCGTGGGATGATACATATCATAGAAGAATCTGTTCTTACTTACGACTCCACCTTCATCCGAGCCCAGATAGAACTGATCGTAAACCGCATCCTTGATGCTGACCATGGGAAGGTTATATCCTTCACCCACACATTTCAATCTGTCCTGAAGATTATATCCGTCTACAAATACGGAATACAGAAGTATCACAGCAGGCTTCTGAGGCGAATTGTAAATTTTCCTCACAAGAGAATCGAAGAATTCTCCCTTTGTTTCATCACCTTCGTCATTTACCGCAAACTCAACGATCACAACATCGGGAGCTTTCTTTCCGTCATCAAGAACATCATGCTCATAACGAAGTATTCCCACCTCGGAAGGAGTTCCGCCTACACCGGCTTTCGTATAGCCGACATTGTCTTCATAGCCTCTTCCTGCCAGATCGCAGAATCCCTTGAAGGCATTATATGCATAGCAATTTACGTTGATAGGTATGGCACCTGCGCCCTGAGTGATGGACCCTCCGATAAAGGCAACTTCCGTCCTCTCACCGCTTCGTGCTTTCTCCAAAGCCTTCTTGATGCGGTGCACGTTACCGAGCTGCATCAGAGACTTTCCGATCATATTCTTATATTCTTTGCTTCCGGTATCGACTTCCTTATCGTCCTTCTGCTCAGGTGCAGTATATCCGTCATTTAAATAGAATGCTACCGAAACCTTGGCAGTCATACCGCCTTCGGGAAATTCAAAACGGATCTGTCCGGGAACATTGTCATCATCGGACCACTCATACTGTGACAGGTCCATGACAAGTTCCATTCCGTCCGAATCAAGATCCATGGTAAGAGTCGTTCCCGAATTGTATGGATCCTTAAATCCGTACATCTGAAAACAAAACTTTACCTTAACCGGTTCGCCTGATTTCTGAACGGAAACACCGATACTGTGCACCTGCTTACGAAAACCCGCAACCGTATCAAGCTCGCCCAGCATAGTCTCGTCTTCGACGCTTCCAACAAGCTTTGCGCTCGCCTTAAGCCTTCCGTCGCTTTCATAGATAAACTGGATGCCTCTTCCGTCAGGCTGAGGAGATGCACAAACATCCTTATCCCTCATTACATAATAAAACGGTCTTTTGGCCGTGGGGTCTTTAGGTGCCACAGGTCCGCGTGATTCAGCCATTTAATATTCCTCCGAATTAATTCATATCAGACAGTGATCTGTGAAAAAACTTTTCCTATAGGTGCCGGGATTACAAGATCAGCTCCCGAATCCCTGGCGGTTGGTGCCATGTTGATAACAACAAGCTTGTCACCCTTGAAATAATCGATAAGTCCCGCTGCAGGATATACGGCAAGGGACGTTCCGCCGATAATAAGCACCTGAGCATTGGATATGTAATGAACGGCAGACTGGATGGTATCCATATTCAGTCCTTCTTCATACAGAACCACATCGGGTTTGATATCCCCTCCGCATTTGGAACACTTGGGAACCGGGTCGGGAGAATCGGCGATGTAATCTATATCATAAAACTCTCCGCATTTTATGCAATAGTTTCTTAATGTAGATCCGTGAAGTTCAAGAACAGTCTTTGAACCGGCGGCCTGATGAAGTCCGTCAATGTTCTGGGTTATGACCGCTCTTACCTTGCCCGCCTTTTCAAGCTCCGCCAGCTTCAAATGTGCCGCATTGGGCTGTACTCCTTTTATGATAAGCTTATCCCTGTAGAATTTATAAAATTCCGCGGTATGCCTTACATAGAAGGTATGGGACAAAATCGTTTCCGGTGGATAATCATACTTCTGATTGTACAGACCATCCACACTTCTGAAATCCGGAATTCCGCTTTCGGTGGAAACTCCTGCTCCGCCAAAAAAGACAATGTTGTCATATTTTTTAACTATCTCATTTAATTCAGCTATCTCTTTGGTGCAGTCTCTCTCAGCCATCTTTTCCTCCTTGTATGCGTTTTCCGAATAAAACGGGTCTCCCCTTAGGAAGACCCGTACAAAACTTTTTTGATCAGATCAAAGGATCTTCTTGTACGCGGGTACAAAGACAGGGAATGTCTTATCACCCTTTATGGATTTACCGGAAGCAACTGCAACTTCCTTATCCATTATACAATATTCGATATCGCAATTTCCTGCGATATCAGTATCCTGCATCAGGATACTGTTTTTAATGCGTGTACCTTTTCCGACGTGAACGCCTCTGAAGAGTACACAGTTTTCGACTTCACCCTCGATAATGCATCCGTCGGCGATAAGTGAGTTGGCCGCCTTGGATCCGGTACAGTATCTTGCGGGGTTATCGTCTCTGACCGTGGTATATACATTGAATCCGTCAAAGAGAGCATTCAGATTCTCGGGATTGAGAAGCTTCATGTTCTCATCGAAATAACTAACCATATCGGTAATTCTTGCCGAGTAACCCTTGAACTCATATCCGCAGATCTTGTCAGTTCCCAGCATGGGTGCAAGAACATCTCTTTCATAGAAAACATGTCCCTGCGCATATGCTCTTTCAATCTGTGCGATAAGCTTTTCTCTCTCGATGAGATACAGGTTCATGGAAAGATTCTGAGGACCGTACTCTTTGGAATTCGTATTGATCTGAGTGATCTTATTTCCGTCGAGATCAAAAGTATAATACAGATCGGTAGTCTGAGTCATCTGCAGATTCATGAACCCGTAAGGGATGGGTTCATTCTTATACGCTATGGTTACATCCGCACCGCTCTCCTGATGTGCACGGATCATATCCGCAAAATCAAAATTATAAGCGATGTTGGAATCGCACATGAAAACATACTGTTCTTTGCAGACCTTCAGGAATTCGACGATACTTGCTACCGCCTCAACACGTCCGTTATAAACCTTGATGCCCTTCTCGGCATAGGGAGGAACTATGTTGAGACCGCCGTTCTTTCTTACGAGATCCCAGGGCCTTCCGCTTCCTAAATGTCTCATGAGAGATCTGTAGTTCTTTTTTACAATGATGGATACATTATCGATACCGCACTCTACCAGTGATGAAAGGGTAAAGTCTATAAGTCTGTATCTTCCCGCAAAGGGGATGGAAGCCATCAGGCGCTCGTTTACAAGAGAGGGAACCTCATTATCGTAGCTGTTGGCAAAGATTATTGCCATTGCATCATGTTTATTCTTCAGCATTTTCCGCCCTCCTCAACATCTTCCTTGACCATGGCGGTTCCGCCTACACATGCGTTATTCCCGATCTTTACTCCGGGGCCTACCGTAGCAACATTCTTCTCATTGCCGGGTTCGGGATGCTCGCCTACAACGGCATTTGCACCGATTACGGCATCTTCACCGACTATACAGTGACATACCCTTGCACCTGGACCGATCTTAACATTGCCCATCACAACAGCATCTTCAACAACGGCACCTGCTTCAACCTCAACACCCGCAAACAGGATCGAATGCTTGATGCTTCCGAAGATACGACATCCGTTTGTAATCATCGCGTTATCAACGACCGCACCTTCGGCGATATACTGTGCAGCCTTACCTGATGACCTTGAGTAAATCTTCCAGTCATCATCGAAAAGATTGATACCGCTGCTCTCGGGATTAAGAACCTCCATGTTAGCTTCCCAAAGGGATGAGATGGTTCCCACATCCTTCCAGTATCCGTTGAAACGATATGCAAACATCTTCTTACCGTCGCGAAGAAGCGCGGGCAGAATGTCATTTCCGAAGTCATTGGATGATTCGGGATTTGCTTCGTCCGCTTCAAGATATTTCTCGAGAATATCAAAATTGAAAATATAGATACCCATGGAAGCCAGATTACTCTTGGGCTCCTTGGGTTTTTCCTGGAATTCGCTTATACGTCCGTCGGAATCCGTTACCATGAGACCGAAACGGCTCGCTTCATCCCAGGGCACTTCCATAACGGCTACGGAAAAATCCGCTCCCTTTGCTTTGTGGAATTCAAGGAAGTCATTGTAATCCTGCTTACAGATCTGGTCACCGGATAGTATGATGACATACTCGGGATCATATCTGCGAAGAAATGAAAGATTCTGATAGATGGCATTTGCGGTTCCTTTGTACCAATCGGAACCCTGAGCCTTCTGATAAGGAGGAAGTACATGAACACCGCCATGGAGTCTGTCCAGATCCCAAGGCTGTCCGTGTCCGATATATTCATTAAGAACAAGGGGCTGATACTGAGTAAGAATACCTACCGTATCTATTCCTGAATTGACACAGTTAGAAAGAGGAAAATCAATAATACGATACTTTCCGCCGAAAGGAACCGCCGGTTTTGCCAGCTTATCCGTCAAGGCGTAGAGTCTCGATCCCTGCCCGCCGGCCAGGATCATAGCGACCATTTCCTTTGACATTGCACGTCTCCTTTAAATGATTTTGTCCCTCATAAGACAGAAATATTTTACCACAAATAGGTAATCTTTCACAATAAAAGACGTAATTACAATAAATTTTTGGCAATCTTGTATCATTTTAAAACTAATATCATACAATTCGACTTAGTATGAAATTTTACGCTGCCTTAAAGTTTTTATAGGAGATTCTATAATGTCATGGTAAAATGTCTAAAGGTAAAAAATCTGCGAATATTCGCCGGAATAATGGAGGGTTAAAAATGGTTTTAGTAGTTGCAATTCTTGGTATCGTCATGGCAATCATTCCTCAGTACTGTGTAAAAAAGGAATTCCGTGATGATCAGGCACAGATCAAAAAAATGAGAATCAGCGGCATCATACTGGCAGTACTCGGAATCGCCGTTTTCTTCTTACTTCAGTTCATTAGGTAACAAAAGACCCCTGAGATACTCTCAGGGGTTTTCTTTGTATATTCACACCGGAATTTCCTTATGACAGAATATACATCCGTATTTATTGCGTTCCTGCTCTCTTCCGCAGAAGGGACACTTAATTCTTTTTTTGTTAAACAGTTGTACCTCTGACATGATCACCGCATCAGCAACTATGAAAGGCTTCTTGCACTGTGGACAAATGGCCGCCTGCATCGAAGGATCTACGGGAACCATTTTATAGCAATTGGGACAAACGGCTTGAACCACCTCTTTGTTTTCACCCTTTATCTTAAGCACATAATCCCTGATGTTCTCTGCCATGTTCTCTACAGCATCGGGCTCCGAAAGGAGCTGCGCCTGCTTCTGCCTGAACGCGGGAGGAAGATCCTCTATATCGTTGCATGCAAAGAGCATGAGCTTGCGATCGTTCAACTCTCTGAGCTTGTAGAATCTTGCCCATTCATTTCTGACCCATACCGCACTGAAATACTCGGGCTTAGTACCTATTACCGCCATGACGGTGGCACTCTTCAATGCCGCAAATATATAAGGCTCATAATTTACTCCCAGCTTATCCTGAAGAGTAACTCTGGAAAAGAAAACCTTTAATCCGTAGCGTCCCAGATTCTCGTAAAGTTTAAATGCGATATCGCTGTCTTCGGTTCGCTTACCGGTTTCTTCATCTGTTTCTTTGTAGCAAATGAAAACATCATAAGGCTTTTCGCCCGCAGCAATGTTGAGATAATCTTCCTGGATCTTTGCGATCTCCATTGCAGCGCTTTTTAATTCAATCTTCTGTGCATCATCTGCCATTCCTACTGCTTCATTAAAAGATTCGGAATTTAAAATACTCTCATCCTTAATTCTGTGAAGCGTAGGCATGTACTTTCCGGATGTGGGATCCTGAACATACTCTATTCCATACTCACAAAGAGTCTGAGCCCAGAGTACATCCACGTATGATCCGTTCTCGGCAAGGATCTCATCATAAACCCTGAAAGCCCTGTCGAACTCACACTGCTGCCTGAGCTTATTTGCTCTGTTAAGCAGATCGATATACTTGCCGGTGCTTCCGCTTACGATATTGGTGGTACCGCAATAATCACATGTACATACGGAATTACCCAATTTAAGAGGTGCTCCGCAACACTGACAACTTAATGCTTCTACGTTCATCTGATACTCCTGTAAAACTTACAACAATTCCTTTAGTGCCATATATTCTCTCAGATACATTCCGCGTCTCATTTCATCGGTATCTGTATAATCCGCATGCTTTGAAAAGATTTCGATGATATCTTCCACAGACTTCCATCTCGGTTCCATTCCGACTTCGATCTCCCTCTCCGTCAGATTCCGCTCGGTTTCACTCTTGATCTCTCCAAAGAAATATCTGTTGATCCATTTCCAGTCTTCATAATACTCGTCAATCTCAAGAAGGCATTCCGAAGGCTCAATAACATAACCCGTCTCTTCTGTGGTTTCCCTGATGACGCATTCTTTCTCATCTTCGCCTTCTTCAAGACCGCCACCGGGAAGCATCCACTGGTCTGTCTTTGTCTCGTATGATAAAAGGATCTTTCCGTCTTTGATCACCACAGACCTGCAGGCAGTTCTTGTCTTATTCCATTCTCCGAAATAATTGTCTCCGACTATATCAATGGTTTTCATATAATTCTCCAAATAAACATTACTTACTATACCATATTTTCGACATTTCCGTAGACTGAAAACTCCCGGAAGAACCCCCGGGAGTCTTGAAATACAATATATATCAAATCATCTTTCACCATTTTCAGGTAATTCTGAAGCTTCTTCCGATTCAGGCGGAGTTTCAGTAAAACCGATCAGCACATCCAGCTTGTCGGGATTATTTACATAATAAATATCCTCCCCATGTATCAGGTACGGCCAGACTATTTTGTAATCATTCGTATATCCGTTAACATCCGTAAAAGAAAGAACTATATAGTTTTCAGCCATTGCTAGATCCGATCTGTCATCCTCTACTTTCGTAAGCCTCAGTTCATGGATTGCATCCACAAATACTCTTACCTCTTCGGCATCGTCCGAATGATACGCAATTTCATTACCGAAGTCTGAAGAATATATATCTACTGAAGTCATACAGGGTTCAAGACAGTAAAGAAAAAACTCACTGTCGAGAGTAGAATTTCCTATCACAAAGATATATTTTCCTGAGGGATCATAATAAATCGGCACCAAACAAGAAGCCTCCTCGGTGACCCACATGCCTCCTTCAGAAGCATTGAACGGGTAGGTGCACGATCTGGTTATATCTATCTCCCATACCCTTACATCAGGATAAGTATAGTAGGGAATCCTTACAATACAGACTTCACCGTATCCGTCATCGGTATACCTTATCTCTCCAAATTCAGAAAAACGGTTGCAGTATTCATGGAATTCTTCGTCGGAAGATTCAACCTTCAGGTCACAGTCACAGGTGTATCCGTGAACCCAAAGCCACTCTTCCTTGGTATCGTATCTGCTGTGCAATCTGCCTCCGGTGAAATCATAATCCGTTCCGAGAAGGATGATTCCACGGTTTGCAATATGTTCCGGCACCTCAGCCGGTGCAGTATACTCAATAAGGTTACCGGCGACAGTCCCGCCTGAAATATCATCTGTTTCATTATCATAAAGATACTGACGGTTGACATTTTCATGATTTAGGAAATGTTTCATAAATAAAGGAATAACTATAAAAATGATAATGATAAGAAGAAAAAGTATTATCAATATCTTTGTGAAAACAGACATTTTCTTCATATTTTAATCCTCAGTAAAATTTCTCCGTTACATCTGTAATGACGATGATAAGAAATCTCCGGTCACATAAACATTAACATGAAAATAAAAAAATACACTCCGCTTGGAGTGTATCTTGAGAGGTGCCAGACGGATTTGAACCGCCGATCAGGGAGTTGCAGTCCCATGCCTTACCACTTGGCTATGGCACCATATTTTATTGAAGCTCCCCGAGTAGGACTCGAACCTACGACACTTCGGTTAACAGCCGAATGCTCTACCGACTGAGCTATCGAGGAATATTTACATTACTAAACCAGCAACAAAACTAGTTTATTATAAAACAAAATCCCTGTAAACAGGGAATTTTTGTTTCTTCAAAACCGAATCCGAACTAATCAAACATCCATCTTGGCAACAACAGGATAAGCCTTCGACCTATTAGTAAATGTCAGCTGAGAGCATTACTGCTCTTACACACCATTCCTATCTACCTCATACTCTCTAAGGGGTCTTATTACCTTATGGTAGGGATATC